>JAFAYP010000247.1 GCA_019240305.1 Solirubrobacterales bacterium | reverse complement strand
GGTGAGACCTCCTTTCTCCATCGCACGGGTCGGCCACCGGATCCAGCCTCGCCCTGGCCTCGCTCCTCGCCAAAGGTGCGTATCCCCATGACCTTCGACCGTCCGGCCCATGTTTGGTCGCCTCGACGGTCCTGCTTTTCCGCTGTTGTGGGAGGGTCGGCTGCAGTCTCGTGAGCGTGGTCGAGATCATGGAGCCAGCCCGCCTTGCGGCACTGGCACCGGACCTCCCGGGCTGACAAGGCCGCAGCGCTGCTCGGCTACGTCGAGTCGGCAACGCCTCGGCGGAAGCAGGATCTCAACAGCCGAGCGCGTTTGCGCGCCATGCGTTGAGCACCCGGCGCAGGGCCGCCTGCTGAACGAGCTCCAACCCGGCGCCTACACGCTCGCGCGATGACCACGGGCTGCGACGCCGGGGAGCGTCAGTCGATCCGCTCAGCCAGGGAAACGATGATTCCCTCAGGACCGCGCACATAGGCCATGCGCCAGCTGTTCTCGTACTGACCGATGCCGCCGACCAAGCCGTAGCCGCCCGCAGCCAGCCGGTCGACCGTCGCCTGCAAGTTGTCGACTTCGAATGACACGTTGCGCAGTCCCAGTTCGTTGGCCATGGCGGTCGGCGACCCTGGCTCGTGGTCCGGCCAGACGAAGCTCGACAGCTCCAGCCCAGGACCCCCGTCGGGCGGCCGCAGCATGACGATGTGACTGCGGGAGCCGGGGATGCCGATGACGGTGTCCACAAACTCGCCCTCCATGAAGGTCCGGCCCTCGACCTCGAGGCCCAGCCCGACGAAAAACGCCGTCGCCGTGTCGAGGTCCGCGACGGTGATGCCGACATGGTCGAAACGTCGTATGTGCGACATGAGGTACATCCTCCAGTTCTCTTAGGGTGGGCCGCGCCGGTCGAGGCCCTCACCTGCTGATCGGGAGCTGGCCGACGCTGCTCGACACCGAATGACTGATTTGACTCCTAGACCGTCGCATAGAGGATTCGGCGAGGCCACGCTCAGCGCCCCTGGGTGGGCGCGGCGTCTGGCCCCGAGCGGCTCTCGCTCAGCGGCGCAGTGGCCGGTGACGCCTGCGGGTCCTCGGCCGCATCCTTGCATGATCCCGCGGATGCACCGAGGACACGGGCGCGTTCGTGGGCCGAAACGAGACGATCCGACCCTGTGGGGTGCTGTTTGCCCTTCTCAGCCGTCGATGGAAGATGCGGGCGGGACCGGCAGTCCGGCCGCGCTGATGGCGTGCAGCATTGCTGGGAACGGACCCTCTACTGGCCCGCCGGCAGCTTCGTCGCCGGGCTGGCCGAGCAGCCGCCTGGTCAGCGTCGAGCGTTGCTCGAGCAGCTCGTCGAGGACATTCAGGAGATTCTCGCCGGTGGGCGTGTCGCGGTCCTCGAGGGCGACGCGCAACCATGCCTGACGCGTCAGCTCCTTGATGAACGCTCCGCTGACCCCGGCGGAGCGTTTCACGAGAGCGGCCTCGGCGGCAGAATCGATGTGCATGCCTTTGCCATAGAGCGCCAGCAGCCGCCGCCGGCCGTCGTCGTCGGGCAGCGGAATCTCCAAAGCCAGGTCGATGCGTCCTGGGCGTGCCGCGAGCGCGGGCTCGATCACGTCGGGTCGGTTGGTCGTCAACAAGAACAGCAGATCCTCGTCCTCGCCCAGGCCCTCCATCTGGTTGAGCAACTCAAACAGCACCCCCTCGCTGCCGAACTCCATCGTGCGCTCGGCGGCGACCAGATCGATGTCCTCAAAGACGAACGTGGCTGGCGCCAGCTCTCGCCCGATCGCCATCGCCTGCTCGATCAGGCCCAGGCCTCGGCCGGTCAGAAGGATCGTCGTCCGCCCCGCCATCGCATGCAGCAGATACATCACAGACAGCGTCTTGCCCGTCCCCGGCGGGCCGTGCAGGAGCACCCCCCGCTTGATGTGCTTGCCTGCCGATCGCAGCCGATCGGCCACCTGGGTGATCCCGACGGTGTGCCGCTCCAGGCGCTCCAGCGTGCCCGCGGGCAAGATCACGCCGTCGCGCTCCACCTCCGGCACGGCGTGAAACTGCACGCTGACAGTCTCATGATGCTGCCCCCGCTGGTGTAACGAGATGATCCGTCCGCGGAACACGTTGTGCTCGCGCATCGCCGCGCGCAGCTCGCGCAGCAGCTCCGAGACGGTCCCCTGGTTGGCCGAGACGCCTTCGAGCTTTAGCGAGGAGGACGCCATCGGGTGATCGCCGCCGCGCGAGAGCACCAGCGCGAAGGCCGACCCCTGGTGCACCGACAAGAACAGTGCGCTGGCGATGCACTGGATCACCCGCCCGTCACCTACCTCTACATCGGTGTACTGCACCGGCCCCAACGAGATCGGCCCCATCATCCCGCGGCCGGCGACGATCTCGGCCAATCCAATCGAGCCAAGGCCCATGTGCCGCGTCGTGAATCCGACGATCTCAGCCTCGCCCAACACCGCGTCAATCGCGAGCTGCAAATTCGGGTGCTCGGTGATCGGGAACTCGGCCGCGGTCGTGGGAAGTTCCTTGGGATCGCCCCCAAGGTGCTCACGCAGACGCACGCTCGCCTCTGACTCCTTGTGCTCGGCCATGGACGACATCGCGAGCATGAAGTCCTCAAACGCGGCGCCGAACGCTCCAAGATCGGGCAACTCAGTCATCGCCTCTGCAGACCGTAGGCGATGGCGCGCAGCCTGACAAGGGCGCCGGGGTGACGACGTCTGCCGCCAGCAGAGTCATGTGGTTGGACGAGCCGGTTCCTCAGGCCAGGCGGCACCGC
>JAFAYP010000585.1 GCA_019240305.1 Solirubrobacterales bacterium | reverse complement strand
GTCCGCACGACCGCCGCCCGCTCCTCATCGCTCAGGACCTGATACTCGCCGAGCGAGCCGTTGGGGGTCACGCCGTGACACCCGTTTTCGGCCAGCCAACTCACGTGCTCGGCGTACCGATCGAGATCGACCGCGAGCTCGTTGTCGAATGGCAGGGCGGTGGCCACCACCACCCCATGCCAGGGCTTCATATCCGTCCTCCTGTTCGTCGCTACTGGTCCCAGAATACGCCACACGCAGGCGATTCCGGTATCGGATCCGGACCAGCTGGCTCAGCGGCGAGCGGTGACCAGGCCTGATGGTGAGCGCGGGGTCAGCGACGCGCGCTGGTAGCGGAAGATGATTCCGGCCAGGCGAGCGCGGTCGGCCGGCGGCATCTCCACGAACCTGATGCCGACGTGCGTGGGGGTCTCGCCCACCTGCTGAGCACGGCAGGTGATCGGCGCCACACCTCCGCCGAATCGCAGCTCCATGCCGAGCTCCTCGATCGGCATGCCGAGCCGCCGCTCGACCAGCGCCCCGCTGATGCTGACATCGGCCGTGACCGTTTCGAATGCGGTCTCCTCGGCGCCGTCCGTCCGCAGGCGGACCGTGGCCGCGAGCGGGATGCGCTCGGCGGCGCGGCGCTCGGGAAGCACCACGTTGTCGATCACCACGAACTCGATCTTCGGCTCGCCTTCCGACAGCGACGCCGCGATTCCCCGCAGCGCGACCAGCGTGCCCTGATGCTCGAACACCAGATGCCCGGTGGCCGCCGGCGGCAGTTTCTCGGCGCCCTGGTCCTGGCGGATCAGGGTGGCCACGGCACCGGTGACAGACGCCACCCGGCAGGTGATCGCGGGGTCGTCGATCTCCAGATGGATCTCGACGATCTGTTGTTCGTGCAGTCGCCGCATCGTGGTCGAGGCCAACAGCCAATGCGCGGTTTGGCCGTGCCGTATCTACTCTGGACATTTGGTCGGCTGATCCGGCCCGGACCTTTAGTCCTGGCGGAGTCCGAGCCCCACGACCGCGCCGGCGGTTTCGCCACATGATCGAACGACGTGCTCGCAACATCGCCCTGCTGGTCGCCGCGTGCTTCTTCATGGAGCTGCTCGACGGCACGATCGTCATCACCGCGATTCCCCGGATCAGCAGCTCGTTGGGGGTCTCCCCCGGCACTACCGGGTTGATCGTCACCGCCTATCTGGTGACCGTCGCGGTGCTGATCCCGCTCAGCGGCTGGCTGACCCTCCGCTACGGGTACCGGTGGGTGTTTCTCTCGGCCATCGCGCTGTTCACGCTGGCGTCACTGGGGTGTGCGGCCAGCCAGAGCTTCGGCGAGCTCGTCGCGATGCGCGTGCTCCAGGGCATCGGCGGGGCGATGATGGTGCCCGTCGGCCGGATGGTCGTGTTCGAGCGGGCCGCGAAGTCGCAGGTCATGCGGCTGATGTCGTTCATCGTCTGGCCCGCGCTCCTGGCGCCGGTGATCGCCCCGCTCGCGGGAGGGCTAATCACCACCTACGCCAGCTGGCGGTGGCTGTTCCTGATCAACCTTCCGCTGGGGCTCGTCGGCGTGATAAGCGCCTGGCGGCTGATCGACGGCCGATCGGTCGAGGCTCCGCCCCGCCTGGACGTCGCCGGTGTGCTGCTGACCTGCAGCGGCCTGGCGGCGCTCACCTACGGCGCCCACCTCGCCTCCGAGTCACACACGAAATGGCTCCTGGTGGCGCTGCTGGGGATCGCCTCTCTCGTGCTGCTGGCCGTTGCGACGGTGCATCTGCTCCGCACCGACGCGCCACTCCTCGACCTGGGGACGCTGAGGATCTCGACCTTCGGCAACGCCATGGTCGGCAGCAGCCTGATCTGGCTGGTGATCGGGGCGATCCCGTTCCTGCTGCCACTGCTCTTCCAGACGGTGTTCGGCTGGAGCCCGATCAAGTCGGGGGCGCTGGTCCTGTTCGTGTTCGTCGGCAACATCGCAATCAAGCCGCTGACGACCCCGATGTACAGCCGCTACGGGTTCCGGCGTGTTCTGCTGGCCGCGGCCGTGACCCTGGTGGCGACCACCGTCGGGTGCGCACTGCTGACGAGCGGTACGCCACTGGTCGCGATCGCGCTGCTGGCCCTCCTCAGCGGTGCGGCCCGCTCGGTCAGCATGACCGGGTACAGCACGCTCGCGCTGAGCGACGTCCCCGCGGAGCAGATGCGCGCCGCCAACGCCCTGAACAGCACCGGCCAGCAGCTCTTCACCGGGCTCGCCGTGGTGCTGGCCACCCTGGCTCTGCGTCTCGGCAACTCGATCGGCCGGCTCGGTTCGGGGACGCACGACGCAAGGTTCGCCTACGCGATCGCGTTTCTCGTCGTCGCTGTGGTGGCGGCGATCGCCACCGCGGTCGCGTTCCAGCTTCACCCGTCGGCCGGCGAGGTTCTCACCTCGGACGCCGCCCCCCGCCGGCGTGGAACCCTCAGAACGCTCCCGCGTAGGCGTTGAGCGCGGGTTGGCCGCCGAGATGCGCATACAGAACGGTTGAGCCGGGAGCGATCTCACCGGCGCGAATGAGGTCGATGAGCGCAGCCATCGATTTGCCCTCGTACACGGTGTCGGTGAGCATGCCCTCGAGCCGGGCGCAGAGCCGGATCGCGTCGACCGTCTTGGCGTCGGGAATCCCGTAGCAACCGGCGTGCCATCCGTCGAGCAGGATGATCTCCTCATCGCGAAGCTCGCGCTCGAGACCGATCGCCTGCGCGGTCCGCCGCGCTATCGAGGTGATCTGCTCACGTGTCTGCTGCACGGTCGCGGAGCCGTCGATCCCGAGGACGCGACGCGGCCGCGGCTGGGTGGCGAATCCGGCCACCATGCCCGCCTGGGTGGAGCCGGTGACCGAGCAGACGACGACGGCATCGAAGAACACGCCCAGCTCCTGTTCCTGCGCTTGTACCTCCTGGGCCCAACGAGCGAACCCAAGCCCGCCGAGCGGGTGATCGGAGGCGCCGGCTGGGATCGGATAGGGGTTGCCCCCGCGTTCTTTGACCGACTCGAGCGCTGCCTCCCAGCTCGGGCGAAAGCCGATGTCGAACCCGGCGGGATCCAGACGGACCTCGGCGCCCATGATCCGTGAGAGGAGGATGTTGCCGACCTTGTCGTAGACCGAATCGGGCCAGTCGACCCAGTGCTCTTGGACAAGGACACAGCCGAGACCAAGCCGTGCGGCGACCGCCGCCACCTGACGGGTGTGATTGGACTGGACGCCGCCGATTGAGACCAGCGTGTCGCAACCCTTGGCGAGCGCGTCGGCCGCGAGGTACTCGAGCTTGCGTGTCTTATTCCCCCCGTAAGCGAGGCCCGAGTTGCAGTCCTCCCGCTTGGCCCAGATTTGCACCCCGCTCCCCAGATGCTCGCTGAGACGCTCGAGCCGGTGGACCGGGGAGGGCCCGAACAGCAGCGGCACACGCTCGAAAGCTTCCAGGCTCATGGTCCATCCTCCTCGCGGTTGCTGGTCATCGCCTGCGCGATCTGTCAGCGCCGGCAGCCAGGAGGAACACCCAGGCGTTCAGAAGCCCGGTGAGCAGGGCGCAGACGTGCACGCCCACGAGCCAGTACAGCCCGCCGAAGCGCCTCGCGATGAGTGACGCGCCACCGGCGATCAGGGCCGTTGTGATGATCACCCGTGGCGACAGGCGATCGACGAGGACGAGCGATCGCGGCTCGTCCTGCAATGTCTCGCTACGCAACGCGAGCAGCGTGCGGCCGGCGAGCACACCGAACCCGACGACCTCGATGCCGAGCACCCTGACGCTCTGGCCGGGCACCAGCATCAGGATACTCGTGACCAGCGGGATGATGAACAGAACAAGCGCCTGTCCGGCGCGGTTCCGAATCGCCCTTGATGACGAGAACCACTCGCTGTTCACCGACACGGCCACGAACAGCAGGCCAGTCAGGGCGGCAGCACCGCCGACGACGGCGACGCCGTAGTTGCTCCAGGCTGCGATGTCGAATCCCATCGTTGCTGCACTCTGACAGCAACGCACCCAAGGTAGCCTGCGGCAATGCTGTTCGAGGACTTCGAGGTCGCCGAGGTGCCCACGCCGAGGGGTCACGTCCACGCCCGGATCGGCGGTGCAGGGCCCCCGCTCCTCCTCCTCCACGGGTTTCCCGAGACCCACCTGATGTGGCACGGGGTCGCCCCGGC
>JAFAYP010000416.1 GCA_019240305.1 Solirubrobacterales bacterium | reverse complement strand
GAGATCCTGGGCGAATATCCCAGCCTGACGACCGAGGGGGTGCGCGCCGCGGCCGCCTACGGGGCGGTGCTGGCGCGCGAGGAGCTCGTGCCGCTGCCCGGCGGCGCGTGAAGGTAAAGCTCGACGAGAACGTCCCCCGCCGAGCGGCGCAGCTGCTCGGCGGACGCGGCCACCAGATCGACACGGTCCTCGACGAGGGGCTCGGGGGCGCGCCCGACGCCGATGTGCTGCGCGCAGCTACCAGCGACGGACGGCTGCTTGTCACGCTGGACCGCGGGCTCGCCCGACGTGCGCAGCTACCCGCCCGGCGCGCACGCCGGGATCCTCGTCCTGCGCCCCTGGCTTTCGCGAGCGCGTCGAGGTCCTCGCCGGCTAGCAGCTCCCCGAGCAGCGCCGCGACGCTGGGCGCCGACTGGTCGCCATCGCGATCGCACAACTCGGCCTGCTTCGCGTCCGCCGAGGCTGACGATCCATCCCCGTTGAGCCGGCAGGGATGCCGGCGACACCCGCGCTGGACGAGAGCCCGGGCGGGCGCGTCGGGGATGGGTGCTCAACGCTCGCAAGTCACGTTTGCGCTCAGATCGTCACGAACGCCGTTCTCCGATCGTCATAGGTCACGAAGAAGCGTACGTGACCATGGGATCTTGGAGCCGTTGCTGCGGTCAGCAGGGGAGAGCAGAGAGAATTTCTGGTTAGCGCTGCCGTGGTCATGGTTATCACCGAGTGAGCGATGGGGTACAACCCCCCGTCGTCGAAACCGGAATGCGGCCCGCCCAGTCCCGGACTAACCAACCGGGTGGCGGGCCGTTTTTCTGTCTGAGTGCTCCGCTATAAGGAGTAGTGGCGGTCTGCGTGGTGCGGCCGCCTCGGTTTCCGACGACGAAAGGGCCCCCTCGTGGCCATATCCTCAGTCCGCGGTAGCGGATCCTCAGCAGCATCTTCGGTGCTGCGCTCCATCCTGGGCGAGATCAGCGTCCCTATGTCGGTGCTGCGGGAAGCTCGCGCCCGCCGTGATCGGGTGCTTGCGATCGCTCGCAACCATCCCTCCGCCCGCGCGCGCTACAGCGCGGGCTCGGTGGCCTACGGCACGGCGAACTCCCCGCTGGAGGACGCCGACGGGGGGATCAAGATCAACCGCCGGCTCGCTGACATGCGGGAGTTCGGGCCCGACGCGCCCGGCGGCGGCCTCGGTCCCACAGAGCTGATGCAGCATTACGGCGGCTATGTCGTCGAGCGTCTGCGCGACGGGAACTATCCCGGGGCGACGGTCGACATCACCGGCAAGCGCGCGGTGAAGTTCTCCTTCCACGCCCCCGTCGACATCGACGAGCTCGGCGAGCAGATCGACCCCTACGTCGACTTCATCATCGGCCTCGCTCGCGTGGACGCGCCAGGGTTGTGGATCCCCAACCGCCAGCTGGCCTGCGGATGGGACATCGCCGACCCCGAGCATCACCTCGAGGTGATGAACCACCGCCCGACGCTCAACCTACGCTCCCACCGCGCGCACGTCATCCGCCTGGCCAAACGGGCGATCAAGCGCGATGAGAAGAGCGGCGGAGGCGCAGCGCTGTGCTCCTGGAACGTCAGCGCGCTGGCCCTTGAGCTGGTCCGCGACACCGAGCTGGCGCTGCCCGAGGCCCTGGCGGCCTTCTTCGCCGGCGCCAGCGCCGACATCGCCCGCCGGCTGACCCCCGACCCCTCGCCCGCCGTCGATCCGATCCAGCTCCCCGAAGGCGTCTCGCGCGAGGCGGCCGCCCAACGCCTGGGGGAGATGGCCGCCCATGCGCAGGAAGCCGCCGAGGCCACCAGCACACCGGGGGTGAGGATCGCCTACGCCAAGCTCTACGGACCCGAGATCACAGCAATCCGCGAGCGCGAAGCCCGCATCGCCGACCGCCGGGCAGCGGCGGGCGTATCGCTGGCGCCCGTGGTCTCGGCCTTTCATAAGCCAACCCGGTCACATGGCGCCTAGGCGTCGACGAGCGACCTTCAATGATGATCTTCCTCGCCGCATCCGGTTCGAGCGCGAAGCCCGCCAAAGAGGCCTGTCGTTTACCGGACGCTTTGAAGGCAAGCCCCGCAGGCTGGTCTACCACGTGCCGATCCTCGTCCCGGTCTACGACGAGCCGCGCACGTTGACCATCACGATGCCGTCCTCCGCCGAGCCCGGGATCGTGCCCAAGGTCCTCATCGACGGGCCCATCTGCCTGCGCCACCGCTTCCCGGACACCGGCGGGCTATGCATGTGGTGGCACAACGACAGCAGCGAGCAGATCTGGGTGCCCGCCGATGGACTGCTGGCCCTGGTTGGCCATGCCACTACCCACGCCTACTGCGAAGCCCGCTGTCAGCGCGGCCGCCCCTGGCCTCGCCCTGAAGCGCCCACCACCCACAGAGGAAGCTGTCCCACATGCCGTCCGCAGCCATAGCCGGTCAGTGGTACACGGTTGCCGCGGCGCTGATCGCGCTCTTCGGGGTCTTGATCGCCCTGATCGTCAACGGCGTCCGCGCCGAACGCCAGCGCAAGCGCGACCTGCACGCCCGCGCCCTCGCGGCCATCACCGCCTATGGCGAAATGCCCTACCGCATCCGACGCCGCCCGCATTGCGCCGAGCATCGCGCCCGGCTCTCCGACGAGCTCTCGCTGACCAAGGCCGAGGTCGACACCTGCCAAGTCCTGCTCGCCGCAGACGGCGACGAGCGCCTCTCGGACGCATTCGACGCCCTATATGCGGTCGCCCGGCGCATAGTCGGCAAAGAAGCCCACGAAGCCTGGAAGAGCCCCGTCATCGAGTCTGACGAGCAGATGAACCAGGGCGAGCTCTATCGCCGCCTCAGCGAGTTCACCAGTCAGCGCGACGCGTTTGCCGACCATCTGCGCGTGGCGACCCTGCCCGCCCCGCGTCGCCTCAGCCGCTGGATTCGCCTTCACTGGGCATGGACGGCCAAGCTCCCCCGTGTGCGCACCCCAATGAGCGCCGAGCAGCGACAGATCGTCGCTCCACAGGATCTGGCTCGTAATCCTTCCGGCCAAGACGGCGCCCTGGGCAAATCGTAAAGGAGTCACGTTTAGGTCGTCCTTTAACGTGATTATTCGGCCTTCCGGGGGAGATCGCGATGGTGGGGGCGTAGGTTCCCTCTTGACCTCCGGGGAGTTTGCACGCCGTGAGGCGACCGTATTGCACACCACCGCATCCGAAGCGTCTGCGACTCGATGAGAGTGCGCCCGCGGCGTAGATGATGGCCCGCAGAGCGCTAGCTGGTGTCGCCGCTCTCCGAGTCTGTCGTATCGTGGTGCCAGTCGCGACCGCGTTTGGCCCACACGCGGTCGCTTACGACCACCGCCGCCCAGCCGCCAAGTACTCCGGCGAGTCCGGCATAACCGGATGCGCCGACCGCGATCAGCACGACCAAGATGACTAGGCCAACGGCGGCATAGGCGCCGATACGCCATCGTGCAGGCGCTACGCCGTCTGCAATCCTAAGTTTCGTCAGCCTACGCGCCACAACTCACCGCCTCGGCCGTGTTGCAGGGGGGGTGCGCCAGGTGGGACTTGCGACTCTTGCCATCGAGATGGATCACCTTTTGTCGGGCCACACCACATTCGGATGACCAAGAGGATTAAGAATACGGCTTCGTTTATCCGCCGGCTGGACGGTGCGCCACGACGATGCAGGAAACTCCGTCCAGTACTCCCAATACCGGATCAAAGACCCCGATCGCGAGGCTCGTCGCAGCGCAGACGTCGTCTGCGTTTGGACCCTTGGTAGGTCCCCCCGGCGTGCCGTAGTAGCGGCTGCTGGCCTCCGATGTGCTGGCGTCCTCCGGTGGTCCCTCGCCCGTGGGGTCAGATGCATTTCCTGGATCGTCCCCGACAAACGCGTAGCGATCTTCTTGCGTGAGATCGCTGATATGAGTGAGAGGGTCTTGCTGGGTCCAGCGAGCGTCGCCGGGGTTTTCGTAGCGGGCGCCGTAGTGGTAGAGGCCGGTGCTGGTCTGGTAGCCGTCTTGGAAGCCGAAGGGGTTGGCGGTGGTGCCGGTGCTGTAGGTGTTGTTGCCGTAGGGGTCGTAGTTGTAGGCGCGGGCGAGATGCCCTGAAGAGTCGGTGAGGCCAATGACGTTGTTGTTGCCGTCGTAGAGGTAGTAGTAGGTGCCCGAGGGGGTGCGCTCGTCGAGGTGCTGGCCGTTGATGTTGCGCGTGTAGTAGGTGCTGGAGCTGCCGCTCGGGGTGGTGGAGGCGAGACCGAGGATGTCGTTGTGCAGCGTGCTGGTGCCGTCGCCGATGAGCTCGTCCTGCCCGGCGCCGAGGTAGGCGAAGCTGGTGGTGGTGCCGCTGACGGTCTGGCTGGTCATCTGCCCGAGCGCGTTGTAGGCCATGGTGGTGGCGTTGCCGTTGCTGGTCTGCTGCCCGTCGGGGTCGTAGCTGTAGCTGTACGCGCCGCTGGGCGGCGAGCCGCAGCCGTTGGTGGAGGCTCCGGTGTAGGACCAGCAGATCTCGTTGCCGGGGTTGTAGGCGTAGCTGGTGCTGGTCGTCCCGTTGAGAGTGCTCTTGGTGATGTTGCCGTTGCCGTCCAGGCTGTAGGCGTTGTCACGGACCGGGGTGGAGCCGTTCATGACCTTGGCGTCGGTGAGCCGGTTCAGCGCGTCGTAGGTGTAGGTCGTCTTGTTGCCGGTCTGATCGGTCACGGTGCTCTGCAGGTTCCCGTTGTAGGTGATCGCCCGCGTGATCGAGTAGGGGCTGCCGCCGGTCTGGTAGGTGTCTGAGACGTTGGTCAGCTGATCCAACGCGTTATAGGTCCGGCTGATCGAGGACCCGCCGGGGTACGTGACGGTCTTCAGATTGCCGTCGGCGTCATAGGCCAGCGCGGTCGCGGTGCTCGCGCCGGGGTCGAGGACCGACGTGAGCTGGTTGGCGGGGTCATAGCCGTAGGTGACCTTGCCGCCGGCGTCGGTCAGGCCGGTGAGGTTGCTGGCGGCGTCGTAGTCGTAGTGGTCGGTGCTCGAGTCGGGGTACTTGGCGTCGGTGAGCCGGTTCAGGCCGTCGTAGGCGAAGTTCGTCGCGCCCGCGTTGTCGTCGCGCTCCTGGAGGTTGCCGTCGGGATCGTCGTCATAGCCCAGCGCGGCGACGATCGTGCCCGAGGCGTCCTTGTAGGTGGCGGTGTTGACGCGGTCCTCGCTGTCGTAGGTGTAGTCGACCTCATGCCCGCTGGATCCCGAGACGCTTGAGATCTCGATCACCCGCTTATCGCCGTCGTACTGCAGGCTGATCGGGTTCAGGCCCGACCCCGACGGCGGGGTGATCGTGGTCAGCAGATGCCCGGTGTAGCCGTAGGTCGTGGTGTTGCCGTCAGCGTCCTTGGAGCTGGCGACTGTCCCGTCGCTGTTGTAGGTCAGCGACGCCTGATTCTGGGAGCCCAGCTGGTCGGTGATCGTCTTCAGATTGCCGTTGGCGTCGTAGGCGTAGTTGGTGTTGTTGGACTGCGCGTCGGTGCTCTGCGTGGGCTGATACTGGTTGGTGGTGTCGTTGTATTGCAGGCTCGTCGTCGTCGATCCCGACCCGGTGCCGTCCTGGATCTGGGTCACGTTGTCCTTGCCGTCGGCCGAGTAGGTGAAGGTCTCGGGCGTGTTCTGCGCGCTCGTGAGCGTCTTGATGTAGCCGTCGGGCGTATAGGCCGTCGAGCGGAGGTTGCCGTTGGCGTCGGTCACCGAGGCGATCCGCCCCAGATCGTCGGCGCAGTAGGTCGTGTGGTGGCTGTCGGGGTCGGTGACGGTCGTCTCCTTCCAGCCCGAGTCGCCGGTGCACGGGCCGCTGGCGCCGGCGTAGGCGTAGCTGGTCGTCGGCCCGGTGCTATCGCTCGGATTCACGAGGCGGGTGATCGAGGTCGCGCGCTCGCTGGCGCCGGTGTCGTAGGCCACGTTGGTGATGTTCCCATCGCCGGTGGTGATCTGGGTCAGATTGCCGTAGCCGTCATAGCTGTAGGAGGTGGTGTTGTGATCGGGGTCGGTGTAGCTGGCCAGCTGCCCCGACGCGTTCTGGGCGTAGGTATAGACCCGGCCGGTGGGGTCGGTGATCTGGGTGATATAGCCGCCGGTCCACGTGAAGGTGGTGGTGTCCCCGAAGGAGTCCTGGATCGTGGTCAGCTGCCCGGAGCTGTTGTAGCTGTAGCTGATCGTGTTGCCGTTGCGATCGCTCAGGCTGGCCAGGCGCGCGTACTTGGGCAGCGTGTTCGCCGAGGCCGAGAAGGTCTCGGTGATCCCGACGTGGCGGAAATACAGCGAGAACGACGTCGACGCGTACGCCGTGCTCTGGTTCATGCTCGGGGTCACGTCGACCCCCGACGGGATCACCCACTGCCCCGAGGGATTCTCATAGAAGGGGACGGCTTGGCCGGTGCCGTCGTAGTAGTCCAGCGTGTCGCGCGAATCGGAGGGGACGACCAGGTAGGTGTCGGGGCCGGTGGCCATCGTCCAGCCCCGCCCCAGCGACCCCTGATCGGGCGACAGGTTGTTGTAGTAGCGATCCAGGTTGAGGTCGAGGCCGTTGACCCCCGCGAGATGGATGTCGTCGGCGGTGTAGAGCGCGTTGCCCGAGGCGACGTTGACCCCGAGGCTGGAGCGGTCGGTCAGCGTCTGGCGGTCAAACCGCGCGCCCAGATAGTCCCCGATCCGCGGCTGCCAGTAGACGTCGAGGTAGGGGTAGACGCTGGAGCTGGTCTGGGTGGCAAACCCCAGCTTGTTCGAACCCGAGCCCGTCAGCGCGAACAGCAGCCCGTCATCGGCGGCGGGGTTGCCGTCGACCCAGCCCTGCATGATCTGATCGATATCCCAGTAGAAGTGCTGGCCCACGTCGCTGCTGGCCCCGATGCTCTGGGTATCGGCCACCGCGCCGGTCACATCCCCGCCCGGCGTGCTCCACGCGTGCGTGCCGTCATAGGTGTTCCAGGTCGCGCTGTTGGTCCACGGCTTGGCCGCCTGCCACACCCCGACGGTCTCAGGAGTCGTGCTCGACGCCGAGGTGAGGTCCATGCTGGCAAACGCTTGGAGCACCGTGGAGTGATCGGGGATCGCCCCCGACAGGTTGAAGTTGAGCAGCGCGTGATCGTTGGGGCCCACGTAGTTGGTGCTCGTCTGACAAAACGAGGTCGTCGCCGAGCCGCTGTCGACATAGCAGTCGCCGGTCTGCTGGCTGGCGCCCAGGTAGCTGACGTTGCCCGGATACACCGTCGTGCCCCAGGTCACCGCGTCGGCATGCACCACCCCCGCGCCCGGCCGCGCCGGCGCGCGCACCCGCCCCGCCGAGCGCCCCGACCGCGCCACCCGCGCCGCGCCGAAGCGACGCCGCGGACCGGCCAGGCGGATCCAGACCACCGTCTGGCCCGCCGAGCGCGTCAGCGACAGCCGCGTCGCCAACGGCTGGGGGGAGCTGGTGGCGTGCGCGGCGGGCGCGGAGAACACCCACACCACCCGGCCACGGCGGTTGACCAGCACCACGCCCCGGCGCCCCAGCCGCACGCGCAGCCCCCGGGAGGGCCGCAGCACCCACCGCAGCCCCCGCGCCGCGCTGGCGTCGCTGGTCGTGGCCTGCCAGGCGACCCCCTGATTGCTCGAGGCAAACACCAGGCCGCTGGCGGCAAAGCGCTCCGCCGCGCCGGTCACCCGCCCGACGCCGCGCGCGCCCTCAAGACGAAAGCCAAACCCGCCCGACCCGTTGGACACCCGTGCCATCCCCGCCGCCGAGGCGGGCAGCTGCACGCCGAGATCGTTGGCACGCTGCACAAACCCCGCCCGCGAGCGCACCAGCCGCGGATCGATCGCCGCCAGCCGGCCGCCGCGGGTGCGGTAGTTGATCGCATACGGATAGATCCGCGTCACCAGCCGACCACCCCCGACCACAAACGTGTCGGAGTTGACCCGACGGCGCAGCTGAAGCTGGCGCCCGGTCACCCCCGCCACCTGCCAGGAACGAAAACCAGGCAGCCGCCGCGCCGCGCTGCGCAACGCCCCCGGACTCGACGCAAACGGACTCCTCGCGGTGACCGCCAACCCGTACGGCTCGCTGCGCACGTGGCTGACCGACACGGCCGCCAGCGCCCCCGCCGCTCCCAGCATCCCGATGACGACCACGATGAACCCCAGCAGCCATCCACGGCCGCGCGCCAACCCCAGAAACCCCATAACCATGCCCCTTCGCGGCCATCTCGGCCGCGCTTGCGATGTTCATTCCCCGACCGCTCAACCCAACCCAAGCGATCAGCCTGCCGGGCAAGCTAAGCGGCGGCTGAGCGCTCGTCAACCACCACGCGATCACCGCCAAACCGGCGCATCTGACGCGTCCAGTCGCACCGAAACGCGGACTGAAAAAGCATGGACGAATGATCGAGCGAACACCCTGGACGAATGATCGAGCGAACCCCGCTGACCCAGAGGGGCCGGGTGGCTCGATGAGCAGACCGCGATGCCGGTCGCGGTCAAGCTGGTCGCATCCCCCGGACCGCGGCGTGCCGGGGCTGTCCGACCCTCCCTAAATGATCACGCGCTTCTGAAAGCGTGATTGAACAGGAGGAGGACCGATGCCCGGGGCGGTTCCCGAGGGTGCCTGGCGGCTCGCCGACCGCCTCGCGCAGGCCTGTGAGCAGGATCGCCGGCTGGCCGTGCAGCTCACCGAGGCCCAGCATCGCCTGGAGGCCGCCAACGCCCGCCTGAGGTCGGGCCTTACCCCTGACGCGCTGGGGCGGCTCTATGACGACACCAGCGCTGCCGGGGCTTATGAGGGCGGGAGCGTGATCTGCGGGGTGATGGTCGAGGCGCGCGCCGGCCGCTCGCCGGCGAGGTGCAGGCGACGGTGCTGCCCGCGCTGCAGCAGGCCCACCCTGGAGCTCGAGGACGCGCCGGCGGCGTGACCGCCTCGCGCTCCAGGCGGCTGCGGCGGGCGCCAACTGGCGAGAGGTCGCGCCGCAGTCAGGAGCAGCCCCCAGGCCGCGCACGAGCGCTACCGCCCCCAGCTGCCCACCGGCGGCCCCGAGCCCTGAACACCCAGGCATCCCCCGGGGGACGACGGGGACGTCCACAGACGTCCCGGGGACGGCCGGGGACGTCTTGGCCTGACGCCGGGGGCTTCTGCGGACGTTTCAGAGTGTCCTGCCGGTGTTTGGCGGGACGAGTTGGGACGGCGTGGGCGCTCAGCACCCGGTGCGTGGAATGTGGTGCTGCCTTGCGGTGAGAGATGGGGCGGCAGGATGGATCAGACGCTCCCGCGCGCCGGTTGTGGGATGCTGCGCTAGTTGTGGGATGCTGGTAGCGTTTCCCATATGGCAGGGTCGAGTGGGACAGCGCGATTGGATGAGCGGGGGCGGCTCGTGCTCCCGGCGGCGCTGCGCCGCCGGCTGGGCCTGGCGACCGGCGATGAGGTGACGATCAGCGAAGAGGCCGACGGGGTGCTGCGCGTGCAAAGCCGTCGCGCGGCCGCGCGGGCGCTGATCGGCTCGGCCGGACGCGCGCCGGGCTCGGTGACAGACCAGCTGCGCTCAGAGCGCCGCCGCCAGGCCGCCGCCGAGGACCGCGACGCCGCGCGCGGCGGGTGAGCGCGGCCGTCGACGCCTCGGCGCTGTTGGCGTTGCTGTTTGGCGAGCCCGGCGCCGAGACCGTGGCCGAGGCGATCGCCGCCCAGGCGGCGATCAGCACGGTCAACCTGGCCGAGGTCGCCACCGTCCTGGTCCGCCACGACCGCGACCCGGCCGCGGTCCTGGCACCCGTCTGTGACCAGGTGGCAGTGCAGCCGTTCACCGACGCCGACGCCCTGGCCGCCGCCGTCCTCTACCCCCAGACGGCCGGACGGGGCCTGTCGCTGGGTGACCGCGCGTGCCTGGTGCTGGCTCGCCGGCTCGAGGGCCCCGCGCTCACCGCCGAGCACGCGTGGGCCGAGCTCGACCTCGACGTCGAGGTGCGGCTGATCCGCCCCCGCTCAGCCTGACGCCGCGCGGGGGCTCACCGCCCGTCCGGTCACGTTCCCGCTTCAAGGCCGACTTCGAGAATAAGCGCGCTTCGCGGGCGCGTGAAGCCCGCAATCATCGCGTCCAGGAAGCTCTTCTGGGAACGCGCCACAACCTCTAGGCGCTCTGTTGGAGACAATTCGACCGTCAATACGCCACGGAGAATAAGGCCACTCGAGACCACCAGAGTGTGCTCTCCTGGAGAGGCCCGTATGTCAACGCTCTGGCCAATCCAGAGCGTGGCCACCTTTCTGCCATCCAACTGGACGCGAAACGGTACGCCGCATCCGAGAAGCTGCGTTAGGCGTCTTATTGAGATCAAAGCTTGCGGTCCGCCTACCTCAGTTTCCCTCCACTCCTTAGCCGCGGACATCTTCGCCAACCGTGGTCCGTCTACCTCAGTTTCCCTCCACTCCTTAGCCGCAGACATGTTCGCCAACCTTGGTTCCGGCATAGCTGCCGACGACCAAGCGGCCGCGGCCGCGCGCCAACCCCAGAAACCCCATAACCATGCCCCTTCGCGGCCATCCCGGCCGCGCTTGCGATGTTCATCCCCCGACCGCTCAACCCAACCCAAGCGATCAGCCCATCGGCAAGCTAAGTGGCCTTGGTCGTAAGTTCGTCGTGCAATTTGGGGCAGGGGTTATGTCGCTTGCGGCGAATCGGTTGGCATGGCCCGCCAGAGCTCTGATGTGATCGAGCTGACCGATGAGGAGCGTGGTGAACTTGAGGCGATCGCTGGCCGGTTGACCGCGCCGTTCCGGACCGTGCAGCGGGCGCGGATCGTGCTTTACGCGGCGCAGGGTCTGACCAACGTGGAGATTGCGGCGCGGCTGGATACGTCGCCGGAGGTCGTCGCGAAGTGGCGAAGACGGTTTCGATCAGATCGGCTGACGGGTCTGGTGGATAAGCCGCGCGCGGGTCGCCCGCGCCGTTTTCCCCCCGGAGCAGGTGGCTCAGGTCAAGGCGGTCGCGTGCGAGCTGCCGAGCGAGCTTGGCGTTCCGATCTCACGGTTCTCCCGGGCTGAGCTTCACCGGCTGGTGATCGAGCGCGGCGTGACGGACGCGTCGGCAGCGACGATCGCTCGGTGGTTGGCCCAGGACGCGCTCAAACCGTGGCAGCACCGCTCCTGGGTGTTCCCGCGCGACCCCAGGTTTCTCGAGCGCGCTGGCCCGGTGCTCGATCTTTACCAGCGCCGCTGGAAGGGCCGGCTGCTGCACCCCGGCGAGTACGTGATCTGTGCCGATGAGAAGACCCAGATCCAGGCCAGACAGCCTCGCTATCAGACCGCGGCGCCGAGCCCAGGTCACGGCCAGCGGATCGAGCACGACTACGACCGCGGCGGAGCGCTCTCCTACCTCGCCGCCTGGGACGTCCACCGCGGCCGCCTGCACGGCCGCTGCGAGCAGCAGACCGGGATCGTGCCCTTTGGCCGGCTGATCGAACAGGTCATGAGCACCGAGCCATACGCCAACGCCAAGCGCGTGTTCTGGATCGTGGACAACGGCAGCTCGCACCGCGGGCAGACAGCAGTCAAGCGGTTCGAGGCCCAGTGGCCAACGCTACGGCTCGTGCAACTCCCGTTCTACGCCTCATGGCTCAACCAGATCGAGATTGTCTTCTCCGTCATCCAGCGCAAGGTGCTGACCCCAAACGACTTCACCAGCCTGCAGCAGGTCGTCGACCGCCTCGACGCCTTCGAGCACCACTACAACCAGATCGCCGAGCCATTCGACTGGGCCTTCACCCGCTCCGACCTCGAACGTCTCATCGCCCGCGTCGCCGCGCACGAACCGCGTCTCCGGCTCGCCGCATGATCACTCACGAACTAATGACCGAGACCACTAAGCCGCGGCTGAGCGCTCGTCAACCACCCCGCGATCATCGTCAAACCGGCGCATCCGACGCATCCAGTCGCACCGAAACGCGGACTGAAAAAGCTGGACGAATGATCGAGCTAACCCCGCTGACCCAGAGGGCCCGGGTGGCTCGATGAGCAGACCGCGATGCCGGTCGCGGTCAAGCTGGTCGCGTTCCCCGGGCGTCGGGGCCTCTGCAGACGGCAACGTGATCTGCGGGGTGATGACCGAGGCGCTGCGCGCCGGCGGCTCGCCGGGCGAGGTGCAGGCGGCGGTGCTGCCCGCGCTGCAGCAGGCCCACTGGACGATCACCGTGCCTTCTCAGAACACCAGCGCGTCGGCGAGGACCGCCGCCACCTGGCCGCGGAGATCGGCGAGCTGATCGCTGGGTTGTCTCTGAGCTGGTCGCGGCGGGGTGGAGCGAGACCGACGCTGAAAAACGCCAGGCGTGCACCAGCTCGCCGGTGATCTACCCAGGCGTCTCAGGCGCCCTACGGGCGAGTTCCGCATTGATCATCCTGATGGTCGGCTGGCGCCGACCAGACCGCCGGCCATCCCTGGCTGCTCTTCGCCGAGCGCTCCTCAGGGTCGTTGACCGTAGGCGAGTACTCCTGCCTGAGCACAACGGTGATGGAGAGGTTGCCGACGCAGAAGAAGCCGATGAGAGCGAGCAGGACGAAGCCGTCGACGGTGCCGGCGATTTGGAGGGGCAGCAGCAGCAGTGTGAGGACGGCCATGCAGCCGACGAGGATCACCCCGGCGGGCCTGTGTCCTTGCTACAGCCATTGGAGGCGTCCGACGTAGCTCTTAAGGTGTCGCGGAGAATGATCTATTCCCCGCGACAACGCCGGTCAAGTCATCCAAGGCGACAGGTGATCCCGGTCTCGAGGCGCCGGGTCTCGCCGACGCATTCCCTGCGATGACCGAGTCAGGGCGTCCGGTCAGGCGGCTGCGGGCGGTACACGAGCGCCCGACGCTCAGCGAGGCGGCCGCCGCGTTCTTGGCCCAGCCAGACCTGGCGGCGTCGAGCCGGCGTTCCTATACCCAGACGCTGGGGCGGCTGCGGGCGGCGCTGGGCGAGGACCGGCCGGTCGACGACGTCGGGAGCCGGGAGCTCGAGCGCGCCTTCTGGGAGGCCTGGGGGCAGACGGCGCCGGCGACGTGGAACCGCCACGTCGCGACGCTGCGATCGTTTGCCAGCTTCGGCGCGCGGCATGGCTGGCTGGAGGCTGGCCTCGCCGACGGGCTTGCGCGTCGGCGCGAGCCCGCGGATCGCACTCGCGCGATCCCGTACGCCCAGCTGGAGCGGCTGTGGCGCCGCGACGACGTCGCTGTCCGGGAGAAGGCGCTGTGGCGGCTTTTGTATGAGACCGCCGCGCGGGCGCAGGAGGTTCTCTCGCTCGACGTCGACGACGTCGACTTGGACAACCGCCGGGCGCGGGTGCGCTCCAAGGGCGGCGATCGCGACTGGCTGCATTTGCAGACTGGCTCGGCGCGGCTGCTGCCGAGGCTGGTCGCCGGCCGGAGGCACGGCCCGGTGTTTCTCTCAGATCGCCGGCCGGCGCCGGCGAGGACGCCCGCCACCGCGGACCTGTGCCCCGACACCGGCCGGGCGCGGCTGTCTTACCGCCGCGCCGAGGAGATCTTCAGCGCCGCGTCGGGCGGGTGGACGCTGCATCAGCTGCGCCATTCCGCGCTCACTCACCTCGCCGAGGCCGACGTGTCGCTGCCGTTGTTGATGGCCAAGAGCCGGCATCAGTCGCTGCGCTCGCTGCAGCGCTATGCCCGTCCGGGCCCCGAGGCGGTTGCCAGGTTGACCGCCGATCACGATCCGGAGCGCCGGCGGCGGTGAGCCCGCCACACCCACGCCGCCGAGCTGGCCCGGGAGGGCACGCCGATCAACGTCATCCGCGACGACCTCGGCCACACGTCGCTGGCGGTCACCGACCGCTACCTGCGCGACGTCGCCCCCCAGGCGGTGATCGACACCCTCAAGGCCCGCCGCTGGGACGGCGCGTAGACGACCAGCCGAAGATGAGCCGTCGGCCGTCTGGGGCATGTGCGGCGGGCCCAGGCAGGACGCACGCGATCACGGGGTCGGGGGAGCTGCTCGCAGGCCCTCAGACGGGCGCACAGCGCGTCACAGCACCGGCGGTCCCGCGACGAGCCCGTGATACGGGCCGGAGCCTCAAGCAACGGCGCGGCGCGGTAGGAGCTACCCGCCGCCGACGCTTGGCATGCAGCGCGGCAGCCGCCGTCAGCGCGTCGACGCTTGCTCGAGTTCTGCTGCTCGTTGGGCGATGCGCTCTTCGTCGGTGATCAGTTGCCACAGGCTCGTGCGTCGCGAACCGCCGCTGTGGACCTGGCCCGCGCGCTGCAGTTCAAGCAGGCGTTCACGGACCCGGCTCTCGGGCACCTTCGTCCGGGCGGCGAGCGCGATAATGCTCAGCCCGCCCGTGGAGGCGGCAAGCAGCTCCTCGAGCTGCCCGGAGGCAAGCTCGCGCCGCCGAGACCCGCGCTGCGGTCTCGACTGCGCCGTCTGACCGGGCTCGCTTGGCTTTGTGCGTCGGCGAGCGGGCCGCGGCGTCGACGCCGCGCTGGCATTGTCGGCCGCGGGGACAGGAAGCTCAGCGGCACGCGCGGCGCTGTCCGCGCTGCTCGCAAAACGCCGCGGGCGGCGTGTCCCGATGGATGAGCGTCGGGCTGGCGCTGGGACAAGCGCAGCGCGGGCGGCTTCAAGTGAGCGGATCTGGTCTTGGGCGGCAGCGATCCGTTCGGCGATCGCCTCGGCGAGCTCAGCGACGTTGGACACGTGCGCGATCCTAGTCAGCGCCGGGTGTGCCGCGCTGCCGTTGGCGGCGATCAAGGAGCCCCGGCGCTTCTCGTCGACCCGCCCGGCCCGCGGCGCAACGGACGGCTAACGAAGGGCCTGCTGGCGGCTCCCCCCGGGGTCTTTCACCAGCAGCGGCGTGCGGTCCGCTGGCGCTGAGAGACTTCCTACGGGTGAGCTCCAGACCCGTCCCGCACGGCGCTTCGGCCGAGCGCCACGCGTGGGTCAGCGTCGCGACGGCGACTGCCTGGCAGCGACGCTTCGAGGGCGAGCTGGCGACCGGCTCGCCGTCGCAGCGGGTTCTCAGCGCCATCCAGGGCGTCCTGGCCGCCGGCGTCTGTTCAGAGGAGATTCATCGACGCGCTGTGCAGCGCTGATCCGAGCTTTGACCACGCCGAGGCCGAGCACCTCGTCGCCATCACGCCCGTCCTGCTGGGCGCCGTCGGGAGCGTCAACCAGGCGCTCATTACGGCGCGGTCCTGCACGACTACCCGTGACCGCGGACTGATCACCCCGCCTCGTAGGCTGCGGATCCTCCGAGGCCCTTGCGTTGGAGCTGCGCGACGTCGACTTGGCCGAAAGGGACGGTGCGGGTCAGGCACGGCAAGAGCGAGCGGTCGCGGGCGTGGGCCTGGATGAGCAGACCACGGCGCTGTTGGCCCGGTGGATCGACCGCCGCCGACGCCTGGGCGCCACCGGCGCCCCAGGGGCCGAGCATGGCGCGGGAGGGACGCCGATCAATGTCATCCGCGACGACCTGGGTCACACCAGCCTGGCGGTCACCGATCGCTATCTGCGTGACGTCGCTTCCCAGGCGGTGATCGACACGCTCAGAGCTCGTCGCTGGGAGGGTGCGTAGCCTGCCCGGCTGGTGAAGGTCGGTGCGATCATCAAGCTCATCGAGGACGATGGCTGGCAGCACGTGGCGACGCGCGGAAGTCATCGCCAGTACCGCCATCCGACCAAGCCAGGCAAGGTGACCGTGCCCGGTAAACCATCACGCGACTTGCCCAAGGGCCTGGAAACGAGCATCCTTCGCCAAGCAGACCTCAAACCATGACCGATCCTGAGCGTTACACGATCCTTCTCGAGCGCGCCGACGACGGCGGGTGGGGCGCGTGGTCGCCTGATCTGCCCGGCTGCGTCGCGCTCGGTGACACGATCGAGCAGGCGATCTCAGAGATGCGCGAGGCGATCGCCTTTCACCTCGAGGGCCTGGCCGAGGGCGGCGATCTGGTCCCCGAGCCGACCGGTCCGGGCGTGTACATCGAGCAGCACGCCGTCACTGCGGCCGCGTGACCCATCAGCCGGCGCGTGAGCGCCCGCTCTGATCCATCGGCGTGACGTGATCATCGCGGGGACTTGCCCGGAGGGCGCCGTGGACGTTTGGTCTGCCGCGGGCGTTGAGCGGGCCGCCAGCCTGACGAAGAGTCGCTGACCGGCTTCTGCGCTTCCTCGGTGGCTGCCGGCGTGTCCCGGGCACGCCTTGGGCGTGCGGTCGGCCCGGGGGCCTCCCAGGGTGGTTGCGCTGCCCCGTCGTCGTCGCCTTGGGCGTGCGGTCGGCCGGGGGCCTTCCGTGGGGCCGGTGCGCCCCGTCCGGGGGCGCTCGCGCCTGCGGCGCGGGGCACGCCTGGCGGCGTGCTGCCGGCCCGCCTTCCGGGCGGGCCGGTGACCGGCGCTGCGCGCCTTGACATCCGATGAGTCGCGGATGTGCGAGTTATGTCGCTGCGTGACACACTCGCTGCGCTCGCGTGTCAGCGCGGCAACCAACTCGCCCTCGGTCGCGACTGCGTCGCTCGGTCGGGGGCGCCCCCTTTGGGGGCGCAGAGTGCGGGGGTGAGGGTGGCGCACAGGGGCGGTGCGTCCGGTGGGGGAGCGACACTGGTCTGTTCTGATGAGCGAGAACCGTGTGCGGGTGATCCATGTGCGCCTGAGCGAGACCGAGCTGGGGCGGATCGATGCCGAGCGCGGTGGGATGGGGCGGTCGGTGTGGATTCGCGAGCGGCTGGCGCAGGCTCAGGGGTGGCCGGCGCCGGCGCCGGCGGGCCGGGCGCCGGACGCGCCGGGGGTGGTGGTGGAGGCGTTGGGGATTTTGCGCGGCGCGGCCAATAACTGGAATCAGATGGCGCGGATCGCGAACACGACCGGCGAGCTGCCCGACAGCCTGGGCGAGGTCGGGGAGATGTTGCGGGCGGCGACGGGGCGGGTGATCGCGGAGCTGGGGGCGTGGCGGGCGCGCGAGCCCTGGAGTCAGGGGCGGTGATCGCGAAGGTGTCGCGAGCCAAGGACCCCGGGGCGATGTGCCGCTACGTGTTCGGTCCGGGGCGCGCGGAGGAGCACGTCTCAGCGCGGGTGATCACCGGGAACATCGCTGCCGAGGATGAGCGGGGGGTGCGGGTGGGATTGCGCGAGCAGGCGGCGTTGCGGCCGGAGCTGGCGCGGGCGAGCTATCACGTGGCGTTGGCCGCGGCGCCGGAGGATCGCCGGATGAGCGATGCGGAGTGGGCGCAGGTCAGCGAACGGTTTGCCTCAGAGATGAGATTGGACGGGTGTGCGTGGGTGGCGGTTCGTCACGACGACGTCGCGCGTGACGGGCGCGAGCACGTGCATCTGTTGGCGGTCGCGGTGACCGATGAGGGACAGCGGTGGGATGACTCGCTGGATCGCCCGCGGGCGATAGCGGCGTGCCGGGCGATCGAGGCAGCGCGCGGGCTTCAGGTCGCCGACGCGCCCGCCCGGCGCGGCTATCTTGACGCGGCGACGCCGCAGGCCGCGCGGCAGGCGGCGCGGCGTGACGGGGAAGTGCCCGACAAGCAGCGCGCTCGCAGCGCGTTGGAGCGCGCGGTTGACCGCTGTGACGGCACCTGGGAAGGTTTTCAACGACAGGCCGAGCACGAAGGCCTGCGTCTGGATGTGCGTGAGCGCGACGGCCGGGTGGCGGGCGTGGGGGTGACGATCGACCGCGCCGACGGGGAGGGCGAGCGCACCTTTAAAGGCTCGGCGCTGCACCGGTCGCTGTCGGCCGCGGGGATCGAACAGCGCCTCTCGGAGCGCGCCCACGCGATCGAGCACGACCGCGGGCCGGGCCGGGAGCAGGGGATGGGGTGGTGAGGGTGCTTGGCCGGCGGCGCAGTCGGGGGCTGGTGGCAGAGCTCGAGCGCGCCGAGGATCCGCTGGTGGTGCTCGGTGGGACGCTCTGCGCCGAGGGGCATGGGCCGGTGATCGGTTGGACAGCCGATGGCTATCCGGTGGTGGTCTCCTCGCGGACCAGCTCGTTGATCCTGGGCCGGTCGGGGTCGGGGAAGACCCGGGGGGTGCTCACCGGGGCGATCTGGTCGTGGCCGGGGCCGGTGATCGCCACCACGACCAAGCCCGATCTGCCGCATAGCTGCGCTGCGGTGCGCGCGCGGCACGGGCGGGTGGCGGTGTTCGCCCCCGCCGGCGTGCAGGCGGTTCCGCCGGGGTGTGTGGAGCTGCGCTGGTCGCCACTGGCCAGCGCGGGGGAGTATGCGCGGGCGGATCAGATCGCGCGGCAGATGACCGGCGCCGCCGTCGGCGGGCGGGATGAGACCGCCCAGCACTTCGCCGACCGCGCCGCGGACGCGCTGGGGGCGATGCTGCATGCCGCGGTGCTGGGCGGGGTGGGCATGAGCCACGTGGTCGCCTGGGTTGACCGCCAGGACTTCAAAACCCCGGCGGGCTATCTCAAGCGCGCCGAGGTCCCGCGCGACGTGCTCGCCGGCGTCGCTGACCTGGAGGCCCGCGAGCGCGGTGGGGTGATGGGCACCGCCACCCGCGCGATCCGCGCCTGGCGGTTCTCTGGCGCGCGGCGGGCGAGCAGCGTGCCGGTGGAGGGCGAGCCCGCGCGGTGGCTGGATGCCGCCGAGTTCGCGGCCTCTGAGGCGGACACGATCCTGATCGTGTGCCCGAGCGAGGACGCCGATCAGATCGCCCCGCTGGTCGTCGGCCTGTTAGAGGATCTGCGCCGCAGCATCTACAAGCACTCCGACCGGATCGTCGCGGCCGCCCGCGGGGAGGGGGACCTGTCGGTGGAGCGCCGCGAGCCGCCGGTGCTGGCGGCGTTGGATGAGCTGTGCAACATCGCGCCGTGGCCGGCGCTGCCCTCGGTGTTGACCGAGGGCGGCGGCCGGGGGCTGATCGTCTGTGGCGTGCTGCAGGACCTCTCCCAGGCGCGGGAGCGCTGGGGCCACCAAGGCGCCAGCCTCCCCGGCCTCGCCGGCGACCTGGTCGCCCTGGAGGGCATCCGCGACCCTCACACCCTGCAGCTGCTCTCCACGATCCTGGGCGAGGTGTGGGAGCCCGTGAGCACGGTCAGCGACAGCACATCGGTCACCTACACCGGCGGTGGGCTGGCGTTGGGGATGGCCAGCGGCCGGGGGCGCCAGCGCGGCCGGTCGATCACTCCGCAGCGAATGCCGGCGGTGAGCCCGGGCGAGATCGCGCAGATCGCGCCCGGGAGCGCGCTGGTCATCCAACGCGGAGTGAGCTGGGGGCGGATCGAGCTGGCCAACTGGGATCAGCATCCCGCCTGGCAGGCCATCGCCGATCACGTCAGGCGGGCGGCGTGAACCACCACCACGACCAGAGCACCGACGGCCTGCTCATGCTGGCCGCTGGGGTGCTGGTCGCCGGCGCGGTCGCGGGCGCGTTCGTGCTTGACCACGTGCCCTGGCTGTTGCCGTGGGCGCTGATCGCGATCATCTGCGGCTTGATCGCCGCGGCGGTCGCGCTCGCCCACGGGCACGTCAGCGGCCACGTGCCGCTGGCGATCGCCACGGTGGCGGTGGTGGTCGCCGCGGTCACCTGGGCCGGCGGCTACGGACCGCAGCTCAACCGCGACACCCGCCGCCAGATCCGCGCCCGCCCCGCCGCCCAGGTAGCCGCCTACCAGCATCAGCCCGCTCCCCAGCCCGCCCGACGCCATCCGCCGGCCGGGCATCCGCGATACCACCCCGCTGGGCGGCGTCACACCACTGCCCTGCGTCCCGTCAAGCCCACCGAGGCGGCGCTGCTCTATGGCGCCGGCACGCTGGGTCGCTGGCACTGGCAGCGGATCATCACCGGCTGGGCGCTGCTGCTGGGCGCGCCGGTGGCGCTTTTGGGGATCGCTGCGGGCCTCGGCGCCGCGCTCTGGCGCCAGCGCCCCACCCCACCACCACGACCGCGACAGCCCAGCGCCGGCGCGGGCAGCCTGCGCACCGCCGGACGATGACCGCGCGGGCGCTCAACGTCGCCCCCGAGGTCGCCCAGCTCATGCCGGCCGCGCGGCCAGCCCGCAGCTCCGATCCACAGCCGACCACCCCCGCCGCCCGCGGGCTTGACCGACGCGCCGCCGGCGCCACCCTCACCATCGTTCGGGCAAGAGGGGCCCAGCCCCAACCACGCGATCCTCCGCCCCGCTCCGCTTCTCCCCGGCCTTCTGCCCCACCGCGGGGAGTCCGCTACCTGTCGCCCCGTCGCCGCCGCCGCGGCTTGCACGTCTCGGCCCGCGCCACCCGGGCCTGCAGCTGTGCGTCGTCGAGGTCAAGCAGGCTGGTGAGCGCGGCGGCGACGGTCAGGCCGGCTGGCAGGCGCAGCTGGTAGATCCGCTCCTCGAGCTCTGAGACGAGCTCGGGCGGCAGCCGATAGCTGACGGTCCGGTCAAAGCTGCTCCAGTCCCGCCACGGGTCGGGCCCGACCGCCGGCGCCGGGCCGGGGGTCGACGGCGACGCGCCCGCGGGCGCCAGGCGCGGGGACGGTGCGCGCTGGCGGCCCGGCGGGACGTCGGGACCGACGACCGGCGCCGTCGCGGCGGGGTCGCCGATCTGGCTGGGCTGGGTGACCGGCAGCAGATCGAGTCTAAGGCCGCCGCTCATGCCGCCGCTCCCAGGACCTCGTCGCCGAGCGCCTCGATCGCGCGGGCAACATCGCTGTCGGGACGGCCGACGGCGAGCGGGACGCGCTCGATCGCGGCCTGGTGCACGAGCGCGCGCGCCGGAATGCGCACCGCGCAGCGCTGCAGCCCCAGCCCCATCACCGCCTCGGTGATCGAGCGGTCGGCGCGGCGGCGCAGCAGCCCGGTCGGCGTGCGGTTGGCCACCACCCACAGCCGCGGATGCTCGGGCATCTGCGCGAGCGCGCGCACCCGGCCCAGTTCCTGCAGCCGCGCGCGCAGCTCGACGAGCCCCTGGGCCGCGCCCTCGTCCTCGACGCTCACCGGCGCCAGCACGGCGTCGGCGATCACCAGCGCGTTGATCGTCAGCTGACCGAGGTTGGGCGGGGTGTCGATCACGATCAGGTCAAACCGCGCCCGCAGCGGCTCGAGCGCCTCGCGCAGGAAGAACTCGCGGCCCGCCCGGCCGACGAGCGCCTGCTCGACCTCGGCGAGGTCGCGGCGAGCGGGCAGCACGCGCAGCGTCTCAACCGCCGGGGAGGCGATCAGCGCGTCGCTCGCCGCCAGCCCGCCGGCGAGCACCTCGACGAGCGTCGCGTCGCCGGGCACGACCCCCGCCTGGCGGGTGAGCGCGAACTGCGGGTCGAGGTCGACGGCGAGGACGCGCTCACGCCGGGAGCGCAGCGCCGCGAGGTTGAGCGCCGCGGTGGTCTTCCCCACCCCGCCCTTCTGGTTGGCCACCACGACGACGCGCATCGCCTACCCGTTCGACGTGTCAGCGTGCCCTCCTGCACGCCTGTCTGCATGTCCGCCTGCCTGCCCGCGTGCCTGCCCACCTGCCTGCAAGTCCGCCTGCCTGCCCGCGGGCATGTCGGCACGCCCGCCTGTCCGCTTGTCCGCCGGCCGGCAAGCGGGCTGGCCGACAAGCCCGCGGGTTGGCTGGCTTGCAAGCTTGTTTACAAGTTTGACGAGATGCTGGCCACACGGTCACCGCGCGCCTGAACGCTTCAGGCGGCGAGCGTCAGCTGCGCACCGCGCCGGTCCAGCGCGGGCTCGAGCGGCGGGGGGTGGGTCTGGAGGAGATCCGCCTGGCCGCGGCCGCCGTGCGCCGCGAGGCGGATACATCCTCGGATGAGCGCAGAGCGCAAGGCGTCACCGGCGGCGCGGGCGGCTCTAGCCGCCCAGGCCCGGCAGCATCAGCACGCCGCCGAGGCTCGGGCGATCAACGCGCAGCTCGTAGCCGGCCCTCGTGCGATGGACGGCCAGCCGCGAGTACCGCGGATCCTTTTCGGCAATCCGCTCCGCGGCCCGGATCAGCGAGGCGCGACGGTCACGCTCGCGGGCTGCGGTGATGCCGAACTCCTCATAGAGCTCGTCGGTGAGCGTGATCGCCAGACGCTCCGTGTGCTGGGTGATCGCCTCGAACTCGCTCGTGTGCGCCGCCAGATAGATCGCCAGGCGCTTGGCGATCCCGCCCAGGCCGCGCAGCACATGCCACGCGATCGCCGCGACGGTCTGCGCATCAAGCTGGTCGACAAGCCAGGAGCCCAAGCGGATCTCGAGGGTCCCCGACTGGCGGCCGGCGGCCGCGCCCGTCACCGGCTCGTGGATCGTCAGCTCCTGGATGATCCGCCGACGCTTGCTCGCACGCCACCGCTCGTCCTCACCATCGACGGTGAGGACCGTGAGATCGAGGCTGACGTTGTAGAGGTGATCCAAGGCCTCGCGGACCAGCGCGTACTGCATCCCGCCGTGGCGGGCACCATAGAGCGCCTGAGCAAGCTCGCCGAGCGTCGCGCTCAGCCGTCCATCCACCGGGCGGCCAACCTGATACCAGCGGGTGATCGCCCACGTGAGCACGTCGAACTCAAGCTCGCCCAGCGGCGCGTTCTTCGCGTTGGCCATGAAGTCCAGCAGCCGCGGGTCACGCCGCTGGATCTGGGGCGCGAGCGTCCGTGTGCCCATCTGCCACACCGGGCTGCCGGCCAGGGAACGCTCCAGGTAGCCGACGGCCTCGGGATCATCGAGCGCCAGATCGCGCCCACGTCCACTTCCAGCCATTACTCGGCCGAGGCTAAGCGGTGCCTCGGACAGAACGCGAGCTGACCTACAGAGGCCGCGCGCGCTCACCTACAGACCCCTCCACAGGCCTGTCGCACCAGCGCAGCGACGACGGTCACCCCGAGGACGCGAGCCCAACGTGCAAACAGCCCGGCTGTGACGGTCAGCGGACGCGATAAGCGCTCGGCACAGCGCCACAGACACGCTCGTGGGTCCGATTGCAGGGAACCGGCCCAGGCGGTGCCGCGACGTTAGTCGCCCGCGGGCCGTCGGCCAGGCACGGTGCGGGTCTCGCTACAGACCCCGCGCGTCTGCCTACAGACCCCCCGCGCGTCTGCCTACAGAGAAAACGCGCGTCCTCCTACAGAGCGCGGCTCCTCCTACAGGGCCGATCGCCGGGCTTCTGTCCGAGCGGCTGACCACGATCCTCGGTCATGCCTCTCGCCCCCAAGCCGGACGGCGCGCCCATGTAGCCGACGCCCGCTGCAGCGGACGGTTAACGCAAAAAGGACCGAGCAGCAACTCGGTCCTCTGCGAAGTCCGTCTGATCCTCGATAGCCCGTCGAAGGCGAACGAACTGCTCGAGCAGGCGAACGAACAAATGATCTGCGCGGGAACTGTAGCGGCTCACCGGACGGAACCGGAGGGTCGGGAGGGCGAGCGTGTTGCGGCCGGCTGGCCGCCTGTGAGTGCTGCCGCGAGCGTCGCCGTGCGCGGCGTTGGCGGTGGCTCTCACCGCACCACCACCTCGTGCCCGACGCGGCCCTCGGGCACCGTCGCGGCGCGCGTTTCGGCACGCCGGGCAGCTTCCCGAGCAGCCGCAGGGCGTCGAGATCCTCGCCGCGGTCGCGCAGGCCCGCGCACGGGCGGGACGCGAGCAGGGCTGGGACGCGCGGCTTGAGTCATCGCTGCTGGCCGTCCACGGCTACCTGTGGCGGCGGGGGAGAGGGGAGAAATGGGCCGGCGCGCAGGGCTCGGTCCGCTATGGCTGCTCAATCGCTCAGCTGGTCTTCGGCCTCGCGCCGATCATGGGCTGGCGCGGAATCCCCGACCGGCACGACACCGCCGGCCGTATGCGGTTTGTCAAGCGCCACCGCAAGAGCGTGCAACGGTGGCTGGCATGGCTGGAGCTCGCCGAGCTCGTCCACCACACTCCCCAGCAGGACGAGGAAGGCTTCTGGTGGCGCACGATCATCGAGCTGCGCCCCACACCGCCCCTCGAGAAGGACATGCTCAAAGCAGCGCGGCGCCGGCGCCTGGGATGGTGCGAGGCCGAGGAGCGCCGCCGCGCCCGCGGCCGCCACCGCGACCTCACCCTGATCCTGCGACGCGCCCAGCTCACGCGCTCACAGCGCCGCGCACGCGCCGTTCAGCGCCGCCGCCAGCTGTGCGAGCACCAGGCCCGCGCCCAGGTCCGCGAGCTGGCCGCGCGCAGCCTCGCCGACGCCATTAAGCCACATCTGACGCACCCCTTCGGGACCTCGACTACGTCTCGGAACTCTTCGAAAGAGACAAATAACCAATCACGGTGGTCTAGAGGAGCCGCGGGCGCGCGCATTGCGCTACCGCCATTCGCCACCGAGGCACACACCGACAACATCAGCACCGAGACAGCGGGCGGCGACGACGCCGAGGACATCCGCTGGGCGATCTACCATCAGGTCCACGGGCTGTGGGTCAGCCGCAGCACCGAGGCATGGCAGCCCCACGTCGGAGCGCTGGTCGATCGCGTTGGCCGACTTGACGACTGGCCTGAGGAGCACCGCTGTCCGCGGTGGCGGCTGATCGAAGCCTGGGCGCTGGCGGCACACGGACCGGCGATGGCCGCCGCGGGCGCCGGACGGCTCGCGCTGTGGCGCGAGGACCATGCTCATCACGGCCCGCGGCTGGACCGCGCGCTGGCCCGCTACGGCCGCTACGCCCAGACGCGCCCCCCGAACTGGCCCGCGGTGCCGGTCGCGGCGTTCGCGCGGTTTGTCACCGACTGCGTGTCCGGACTGGACGGACCCGAGCACGGGATGGCCTACGACGTGCAGCGCTTCAACCAGCTGACGCGACAGATGAGCGCCTACGCCCACATCACCCATCCCGACAACGCGACCCGGGCCAAGAGCCGGGCCCGGCGCCGCGACGCCGCCCGGGCGCTCGCCGAGCAGGTCAACGC
>JAFAYP010000415.1 GCA_019240305.1 Solirubrobacterales bacterium | reverse complement strand
GATTGCCGCCGTAGGAGAAGACGAGCCGGCGCGCCACGCCCATCCCGATCATCTGGTCGTAGAGCAGATCGGGCGTCATCCGGATCAGCTCGAGCTCGCGCCGGCCCTGACGGATCAGCTCGTGCCCGGCCTCGAACGGGATCAGATGGGTGAAGCCTTCGAGCGCCACCGAGTCACCGTTGCCGACCAGCTCGGCCACGGCGTCGGGGAGCGGCATCAGTTCGGCCAAGGCACCCCCCGCAATCGTTCGCATAGTGAACGTCCGATCACATGCCGAACTGTACCGCTTTCGGTTCCAGGCCCACCCGGCGTGCTACCCGCGGACGGCAGGCGTCACCGTCCTATTGCGCGCCGCCTTTAGTCCGATGACAGTCTGCGGGACCAGAAGGGCCAGCAGCACGATCAGCGCGGGCGTCCAGGAGCCAGTGATGTCGTGCGCGATCCCGATGACCAGCGGCCCGGCCGCCGCCAACAGATAGCCGACCGTCTGAACCATCGTGGACAGGGCGGCCGTGCTCGCAACCGAGCCGCCGCGCAGCACCAGCAGGGTCAGGGCGAGCGGGAACATCGCGTTCTGGCCGATCCCGAGCATCACGACCCACACGTAGGGCACGGTGGTCGGGGCGAGGATCACGCCGAGCCATCCCGCTGCGATCGAGGCCACGAACACGAGCACGAACAGACGCTGGTGGCTCGCCCGGGCGGCCAGCGATGGAACGGTCAGGGCGGGAATCAGGCCGACGAGGAGCGACAGGCTGAGTAGGAACCCCGCGTACGACGTGCTCAGCCCCTGGCTGTGAAAGACGCTCGGTAGCCAGGCCAGCGTGGCGTAGAAGCCTGCCGACTGGAGGGCGAAGAACAGGGTGACCGCCCAGGCCACCGGGTCCCGGAGCAGAGACCGCACATTGGTTACCGGCGCGCCGGGGTCGGCGCGGGCCGGCCGGCGGCGCGCGAGTTGCGGCGCCCAGATCACCAGCGCGATCACCGCTGGCACGGCCCAGATGGCAAGGCCGGGCCGCCAGCCGCCACCGAAGGCGTCGGCAATCGGCACGGTCACGCCGGCCGCCAGCGCCGCGGACCCGATCAACGCCGTGGTGTAGATGCCGGTGAGCAGACCGACACGATCGGGAAAGTTTCCGCGGACGAGCACCGGCAGCAGGACGTTGCCCACGGCGATCGCCGTGCCGGCCAGGGCGGTGCCGAGGAACAGGAACCCGAGGCCCGGCACGAGCCGAACGAGCGTCCCGATCAGGAGCACGAGCAGCGCCAGCGCGGCCGTGGTCCGCTCGCCGAGACGCCTGGCCAGCACCGGCGTGAGCGGCGCCAGCGCTCCGAAGCAGAGAACGGGGAGCGTGGTCAGGACTCCCGCCCCGGTCGCCGAGAGGCCGGTGTCGGCTTTGATCCGGCCGAGCACCGGTCCGACCGCGGCCGCCGCCGGCCGCAGGTTGGCGGCCAGCAGCACCATGCCGGCGGCCAGCAGCACCGACGAGGGCGGCCGCTGGATGGGAAAGCGATTCAATCGACCGTCTTCAGCGGGTCGCCGAGCTCGCCGCCGGCGAGCCATTCGGCGCCGCGCCGGTACAGGCGCTGCACTGCCGGTCCGGTCAGGCCGGGCATATCGCGCTTGACCTCGAAGCCGATCTGGGTCTGGACATAGGCCAGATGACGGTAGCCGAGCGGGAGCTGCCCGAGGAGCTCGGCATCGAGGCTCAAGTTCGCGGCCGGGTCGAGCGGATCGAGCCGGTCCTTCTCGTAGATGGGCTGACGCAGGACGATGCCCCAACGCCCGTCGCGCCGCTCGAGGAAGTCGTAGAAGCGGCCCGTGCAGAGCACATCGCACTCCACGCCGTGGACCTCGGCGCGTTGCGAGATCGTCATCTTGGTCTGAGCGATCGCGCGACGGTCGTCGTCGGCCAGATCGATCGAGCATCCGCCGAGGAAGTGCAGAATGCTCACGCCGCGCTCGAAGCCCTCGCGGCTGACCCGGATGAAGTCGTTGGCCGGGCCCTGGAACCAGGTGGCCATCATGAAGCCGTCGTCGTGCCAGACGGTGGCGAAGCGCTCCCAGTCGCCGGCGTCCCGCCACACCGCCCAGTTCTCGACCAGGTCGCGGATGAGCACGCGGTGCTCGCTCACCGGTTCAGGAGTCCTCATAGGACCGTGGCTCCGGGCAGCGCTGGAATCTGGCTGGTCGGCGGGATCGGGGGACCGGGCGGCCTGCCGCTGAGATCCGGCGTGCCGTACGTGTGGAAGGTCTCGATCGTCTTGACGCCCCAGGCCTGGCCACGGGCGCGTTCGGCCTGGGTCCATTGCACTGGCTCATACGCCGGGTCGAAGATGAAGTGCGTGCCGGTCGTGACCTCGACGCGGTTGCCGCCGGGCTCATAGACGTAGAGGAACATGCCCTGGGCCACCGCGTGCTTGGACGGCGCGGCCTCGATCGGCACGTCTGCGTCGAGGAACAGGTCGGCGGCGCGCAGCACCTCCTCCCGGGTGTCCACGAACCAGGCCAGGTGATGCAGGCGGCCGCTGCCGCCGGCGTGGTCGGCCGTGTAGATCAGCTCGTGGGCGGCGATCGACAGGCTCATCCAGGCTCCCTGCTCGGACCCGTCGTCGTTGATGATCTGCTCGTAGAGCCGGTAGCCAAGCTGCTCGGTGGCGAAGCGGCGGTTGGCCGCCACGTCGGAGGCCAGCACGTTGACATGGTCGATCCGCTTGACCGAGGCCCCCCGGTCGACGTGGCGCTGCGGGACGTTCTTCAGGCGCGGGCGCAGATCCTCGGGCGGCACGTAGCGATCCTGCTCGAAGTAGATCTCGAAGCGGTGACCGTCGGGGTCGGCGAACTCGTAGGCGGGACCATGGCCGTGGTCGCCCTGGTTCCAGCCGATGCCGAGGCCGGTCGGCTCGATGGCCGCCACCCGCCGCTCCAGCGCGGCCGGGCTCCAGGCCCGGATCGCCGTGTGGCCCAGGCCCGGCAGCTCGGCCTCGGTCAGCTTCAGGCCGTAGGGCTGGTACTCGCCCCAGCCGCGCAGGAACACCGACTGGCCCTCCCGGTGCTCGATCTCCATGCCGAACAGCTCGACGAAGAAGCGCAGGCTCTCCTCCGGGAACGGGGTGAACAGCTCGGCGTGGGTGATGTGGGCCAGATCGTGGATCGGCTCGTCGATCACGCTTCGACCTTCTCGCGGAGACCGTCCAGATCGTAAGACAGTTCGCCCGCCTGCAGCTTGGAGCGCTTGACCCGCTCGTTCCCGAGACGCTTGCGCGCTCCGGCCAGCACCTCCTCGACGCGTTCGTGTTCGACCACCGCGATGCCGTCGGCGTCGAGGACCAGGATGTCGCCGGTCCGGATCGTCGCCCCGCCGACGGTGACCGGCTCCCCGATCGACCCCGGGATGTCCTTGGTGGCGCCCTTGATGCGCACCCAGCGCGCCCAGATCGGCAGCCCCAGCTCGCGCAGCTCCTCGACGTCGCGCACCGAGGCATCGACCAGGATCGCGGCGGCGCCCTGGGCCTTGGCCTGGGTGGCCAGGAGGTCACCCACGAGCGCGATCGGCCGCGGCTCGGGCATGGTGAGCACGAGCACCTCGCCGTGATGGATGGCGGCCATGGCTGCGTGAACCATGAGGTTGTCGTCCTGGCCGCAGCGCACCGTGCGGGCCGGTCCGGCGACCCGCGAGCCCGGCACGACCTGGATCAGGTCCGCCTCGATGTAGCCGCCCCGGCCGCCCCCCTCATACACGGTGGCCGAGCCAAGCTGGGCCAGCTCGTCGTAGGTCTCTTTGGTGCTCACAGCGCACCCACCACGTTCGGGGTGACCCGCTGG
>JAFAYP010000387.1 GCA_019240305.1 Solirubrobacterales bacterium | reverse complement strand
GCGAGCTCGGCGTCGACCACGCCCTCGTGGGCGGCGTGCTCGCGCGGCGGTGGGGGCTGCCGAAGTCCATCGCCAGTGTGATCGAGCGTCATCACGCCGAGGATGTCGACGGCGAGGCCGCAGTCGTGCGTCTGGCCGACATGCTCGCGCACTACACGCTCGGCGGTTCGGTCTCGCCCTCTGAGCTGCTCGCCGTCGCGCGTCAGGTCGGGATCGCCCCGACCGAGCTGCGCACGGTCATGTACGACCTGCCGCTGCCGAGCTCCGGCGGCCGCCGGCGCCAGATCGATCCGTGCCCGATGTCGACCCGCGAGGTCGAGGTCCTGCGCCGGCTGGCCCGCGGCATGGTCTATAAGCAGATCGCCTCTGAGCTCGGCCTCTCGACCAGCACCGTGCGGACCCACCTCCACAACGTGTACGGCAAGCTCGGCGCGATGGACCGGGCTCAGGCCGTGCTGATCGCCACCGAGCGCGGCTGGATCTAGGCTTCACCCGCGGTCAGGAATAAGACCGGGCGGCGAGACGAGCGTCTGCATCGCGGCCCGCCGGCGTGCGATGATCGGCGCGGACGCGACGACGGCCGCGCTCGGCATCCATGCCTCCCAGACGCGGCCTGCCGCGCCACATCCAACATGATCTCGATCACCACCAAGTCGCCGTACGCCCTGAACGCGCTGGTTGAGCTGCATCACCACGGCGACCGGGGTCCGGTGCCGATCGCCGAGCTGGCTCGGCGACGCAACATTCCCGTGCAGTTCCTGGAGCAGCTGTTCGCCACGCTCCGGCGCGCCGGGGTGCTGCGCTCGCAGCGCGGGGTCAAGGGCGGGTACTCATTCGCGCGCCCGGCGTCGGACATCACCGTCCTGGAGCTGGTCGAGCTGCTCGACGGACCGGTGGGCGGCGGCGCCAGCGGCGTGTTCGCCGAGGCCGCCGAGGCAGCGCGCGGCGTGCTCGGCCAGTCCACGGTGGCCGAGGTGGCCGACGCCGAGTCGCGCGCGGCCGGCGCGGCGATGTATCACATCTGAGCACCGTCCCGACTCGGGGTGGCCCCGCGCGACGCAGGAACCGCCGCGCTCTCGTACCGTTAGCCCCCGAATGGCGGAAATCCCGACCAACATCGCGGCGCACGTCGGCCGCACGCCGATGATCGAGCTGACCCGGATGGTGCCGGACGCTCATGCGCGCCTATTCGCCAAGCTCGAGGCGTCCAACCCGGGCGGGAGCGTGAAGGACCGGATTGGCGTGGCGATGATCGAGGCCGCCGAGCAGGAGGGCATCATCGAGCCGGGGCGCACGACGATCGTCGAGGCGACCAGCGGCAACACGGGCATCGCGCTGGCGTTCGTATGCGCGGCCAAGGGCTATGACCTGGTGCTGACCATGCCGCAGGGCATGAGCCGCGAGCGCGAGGGCCTGCTCCGGCTCTACGGGGCACGGGTCGAGATCACCGAGTCGATGGGCGGGATGAACGAAGCGGTTGACGCGGCCCGCGCGATGGCCTCGCGTGAAGATGTGTTCCTCCCCGACCAGTTCTCTAACCCGGCCAACCCGGAGATCCACCGGCGCACCACCGGACCAGAGATCTTGGAGGCGCTGGACGGCGAGGTGGATGCGTTCGTCGTCGGCGTCGGCACCGGGGGGACGATCACCGGCGCCGGCGAGGTCCTGAAGGCCCGCAATGCTCGCTGCCGGGTGATCGCGGTCGAGCCGAGCGCGTCGCCCGTGCTCTCCGGAGGCCGCCCGGGGCCGCACAAGATCCAGGGAATCGGCGCCGGGTTCATCCCGGCCGTGCTGAATCGCGAGGTGGTCGACGAGGTGATCCCCGTCGAGGACGAGGCGGCGATCGAGACCGCCCGTGCGCTGGCCCACGCCGAGGGCGTGCTGGCCGGCATCTCGGGCGGGGCGGCGATGTGGGCCGCGATCGAGCTGGCCCGACGTCCTGAGTCGCGGGGTGCGCGGATCGTCACGATCCTGCCCGACTCGGGAGAGCGCTACGTGTCAACCCCGTTCTTCGCTCCCTGAGCCGGGCATCGGACCCAGCTAGGCTTTCGGTAATGCTCGGCTTCGGGTTGATCGGCCGGGTCGCGGCCGAGATTCGGCGCGACATCGCCGCCGCGCGGACCCGCGACCCGGCTGCTCGCGGCGTCGGCTGGTTCGAGATCCTGGCGGCCTGGCCGGGAGTCCATGCGCTGCTCGCCCATCGAGTCGCGCACGCTCTGCACGAGGCCGGCGTGCCGCTGCTGCCACGCATGATCGCCGCGGTGTCCCGGGCGCTGACCGGAATCGAGATCCATCCGGCCGCCCGAATCGGCAGCGGCCTGTTCATCGACCACGGCATGGGGGTGGTGATCGGCGAGACCGCGGAGCTGGGCGACGACGTCACCCTGTACCAGGGCGTCACGCTGGGCGGCACCGGGTTCGCCACCGGAAAGCGCCACCCGACCGTGCAAGACAACGTCACGATCGGATCCGGGGCCAAGCTGCTCGGCCCGATCACGGTCGGGCACGGCTCGAAGATCGGGGCCAACAGCGTGGTCATCCACGATGTGCCGGCCAACTCGACGGTCGTCGGGAACCCCGGGCATCCGGTCCGGGTCGAGGGTCGCCGGCCCGAGGGACCCGACGCCGATTGGGTCCATCTGCCCGATCCGATCGCCGACGCGATCAAGAGCCTGGCCAGCCGGATCGCCGCGCTGGAGCAGACCGCCGAGGGCGCCGACGATGGCAACGTCCATCCGCTCCGGGTGCCCGACGGCCACGATGATCCTGCCGAGACCGAGATTGCCCACCGGGTCAACCGCTCGGTGGGCCCGAACCCCGCCGGCGGCTAGCGCTACATCGTTCGTCCCGGCTGGCTGGGCGCCGACGCGGTCGAGACGGGCGGTGCCTCATCGTCGGGGATGTTCACCCGTCCGCGGACCAGGTACAGGGGTCGGCCCTTGACCTCGTCGTAGATGCGTCCCACATACTCGCCGATGATCCCGATCGCGATCAGCTGGATTCCGCCCAGGAGCAGCACGGCGATGGTCAGCGAGCCGAACCCCGGCAGGTAGGAGCCGAGCAGCCGGAGCACGATGACAACGGGGATCGCGATGAAGGCCAGGGTCGAGATCAGGAAGCCGAGCAGCGTCGCAAGCTGGAGCGGACGGTGCGAGAAGGACGAGATGGCGTCGAGCGAGAACCGCATCATCTTGGAGATCGTGTACTTGGTCACGCCCGCGTAACGGCGGTCCCGCGTGTAAGGGACTGCCGCCTGGCGGTAGCCGACCCAGACCGTCATGCCGCGCAGGAAACGGTTGCGTTCGCGCATCGAGAGCAGCGCGTCGAGCGCGCGACGATCGAGCATCCGGAAATCACCCGAGTTGTGCTGGAGCTCAACCTGGGCGAGGCGGTCAAACAGCGAGTAGAACCAGCGGGCGGTGGCCAGCTTGAAGTGCGACTCGCCCTCGCGCTGCTCGCGCACGGCGTAGATCACGTCGCAGCCGGCCCGCCAGTGGTCGAGCATCCGCGGAATCAGCTCTGGCGGATCCTGGAGATCGGCGTCGAGCATCACGACCGCGTCGCCCCGGGCATGGTCGAGTCCCGCAGTCAGCGCCGTCTGATGGCCGAAATTGCGCGAGAGCTGGACCACGCGCACCCGGGGATCGTTGCTGGCGAGCTTCAGAAGCTCGATGTCCGAGCCATCGCTGGAACCGTCGTCCACCAGCACCATCTCGAACCCAACTCCATTGAGCGCCGCGCACACCCGGGAATAGAACTGCTCGATGATGGCCACCTCGTTGTAGACCGGGGCGACCACACTGAGCAGCTTGAGCGACCGCCCCCCGTCGGCCGGGTCCACCGGCTGGCCGACGTCGGAGTCGTGCAGCGAGGTCACAGTGCGACCGTGCTTCCGTGCGGGACGTAGGACAGGAGCTGGAAGCAGATCATGATGCCGCTGAGCACCAGCGATGCCTTCCACAGGCGGCGGTCGCGGCCGAGCGCGGCCAGCGGCATCAGCCACGCGATGTACCACGGCAGCAGTGAGGCGGCGGTGACGAGCAGGGCCACCACGGCCCAACCGGATCCTGCGATCCAGTCGAGTTCGTCTCGCCATACGCGCCAGAGCAGCCACGCGAGCACGAGCGCGAACAGGCCGGTAAGGATCAGATCAACTGGGTTGCCGACCGTCCCGAGGCCCAAACGGGTGCCGATGAAGCCGGGGATGCTCTGCCAGTTGCCCTTGCTCTGGACCTTCTCGATCGTGGCCGGAAGGTGGAGGGGGCCGGCGCCGAACAGGACGACCGCGAAGCTGCTCGTCAGCGCCGCGGTGATGGCGGCCCCGATCACCAGGTCGCGCCGGCGAGCGCGAAACAGTGACCCACGAGCACCAGCCACCGCGAACGGAAGCAAAAGCCCGGCCGTGACCTTCACCGCCGCGCCCAGGACGATCGAGCCCGCGCCCAACCGCCCCCGGCGCTGTAGCAGGAGGACGACTCCGGCGAGGAGCGGAACCATCATCAACACGTCGTTGTGTCCGCCGCCCACGCCGTAGACGACGATCAGGGGGTTCAGCCCGACCAGCGCGACCGCCTTGACCGGATCGACTCCGCGCAGCCGAGCACCGTTCCAGACGAGTGCAACCACGGCCAGGCTTGAGCACGCGGCGATCGCCTTGTAGGCGAGCACGTTGGCGGCAATCGTGAGTGGCGCCAGAACATAGTTGAGCGCGGTGAACAGCGGACCGTAGACCGTCGCTGTGCCGATCCACTTCTGGCCGATGTAGTAGTAGAGCGGATCGAGGTGCAGGGCAACCGGCCCGGCCAGGTACGGGTTGGCACCGTAGAGCTCACCGATGCGTCCGTAGAACTGGTAGCTGAACACGTCGGTGGAGAACAGCGGCGGGGCCAGGAGCATCAGCGCGTGCAGGGCGGCGATCGCGCCCAGGACGAGCAGGGGGGAGAGCCGGCTTGCGGTGCCGACGGCCACCACATAGGAGGCGAACATCACGCCGATCACCGCGATCAGCCCGATACCTCCGAGGTCGATCCCCGTGTTGCCGAGCGGACCCTGCAGGCCCACCGCACCCGCTCCCGCCCACAATGTCTGTGGGAGCAGGTTGGTCGTGCTGCTGGCGGAGATGGCCACCAGCACCCCCGTGATCAGGACGCCGGTCAGCCCGAGGAGGCCCAGGCGAGACTGAGATTGCGCGGTCCGCGCATCGAGCGTCCGCGCAGCCCGCAGCTCGAATGCGCCGCTTTGGGTGGCGCCAAGCGGACTGTTTACGCTCATTGCCTGTAGCTTGCCTGACCGGCGGCCGGCAAGAGTTTGATCATTGTTGCCATTACGTTAGGGAACTTGCGGACGCAATGTTCCGCGGGTGAAGCCTCTCCGTCGTCACATTTGCCCGCTGCTTCGCCTCCCCGGGGCGGCCGGCTCGGCGCGCGGGCCTCCTCGGTTACCTCACTACCCGTCATTCCGGTGCCCGATCGCATCCGCCGCGGGCTTTGACCGGCGCACCGCGGCGCGGGCGCTGCGGCGCAGAAACGGGACCGCCCACATCGCTTCGGCGGCGATCCGGGTCGACATCTTGCTGGTGCCCTCGCTGCGATCGCGAAACACGATCGGGACCTCGGTGACCCGGAAGCCGGCAAGCACCGCGCGGTAGGTGACCTCGATCTGGAACACGTAGCCTTCGGCACGAATCGTCTCCAGGCCGATCGTCTCGAGCACACGCCGGTGGATGCACTTGAAGCCGCCGGTCAGATCGTGGATTGGGACGCCGAGAATCAGGCGTGCGTACAGGCCGCCGCCCCGGCTGATGATGCGGCGCAGCAGGCCCCAATCCTCGACGCCGCCGCCCTCGACGTAGCGCGATCCGAGCACCAGATCCGCCTCCTGGGCGGCGGTGATGAGCGACTCCAGATAGCGGGGATCATGGGAGAAGTCCGCGTCCATCTCGATCACCAGCTCGGCATCGCCGCTCAGCGCTCGTTCGAACCCGGCCAGGTAGGCGTGTCCCAGGCCCGTCTTGGCGGCGCGGTGGAGCACCTCGACCTGCGGCAGGCTCTCGGCCAACCGGTCGGCGAGCGCGCCGGTTCCGTCGGGAGAGTTGTCGTCCACGATCAGCACCCGGTGGGCCTGGGGGGCAAGACGCTCTAGCTCGGCGATCGTCATCCGGACGATGCCTTCGACGTTCGCCGCCTCGTTGTAGGTTGGAATCACGACGCAGACCGGCGGATTCATCGTCCGGGAGCGTAATGGCAGTACCGGCCGCCTGGTTGGCCGGAGGCTCTGAGCGGTATGTCGGTCTGGTCGAGATCGTGCTCGTCATGCGCGTTGTGGCTGGACACGGCATCATGGCGCCGGGGGAGCTTCATGCAACGCGGCGCAGGAGTACGCAACCCGCCGGCTCGTCCGGCCCTTCTCCGACCCGATCATCCGGTGCGGCGTCAAAGCATGGCGCCACACCACCGGCGGCGGCGGGCGATCGCCGTGATCGCGTTGGTTGCGCTCGCGCTGCTGGCCGTCCTGCTGATCGGCGGGGGTGGCCGCGGGGTCCATGCACCGAGCTCCGTCGGCGCGTCGCGCGAGGGCTTCCTCGGCCACATCCGGACGTTGGCCGGATCCGGACCGGGCTCGCTGTCGGCCCGGGAGGCGGTCGCTGAGAACGCCGCCATCGACCGGACGCTGGCCTACACCCCCTACGTACGCATCGCGGGACCTCAGCACCGAGAGATCGCGCTGACATTCGACGATGGACCCGGGCCCTACACGCCGGACATCCTCGCCGTCCTGCGACGCGAGAACGTTCCGGCCACGTTCTTCGAAGTCGGGGTGCTCGAGCGCTACTTCTATGACTCGACCGCCGCAATCGTCGCCGCCGGCGACGTGATCGGAGATCACACCGAGACGCACCCGGCGATGTCGCATCTCTCGGCCTCCGGCCAGCGAGCCCAGTTGCTCGAACAGGCGGCAGCGATCGAGCGTCACGGCGCGCGGTTCCCGCGCCTGTTCCGCCCGCCCTTCGGCATGTGGAACGCGGCCACCCTCGCCCTGCTGCACCGCTACCACATGCTGATGGTGCTCTGGACGGTCGACACCAGCGATTACCGCCTTCCCGGTGTGGCGGCGATCGTGAAGGCCGCCCTGAACGGTGCCCGGCCCGGCGCGATCATCCTGCTCCACGACGCGGGCGGCAACCGCTCGCAGACGGTGGCCGCCCTGCCGAAGATCATCGCCGGGCTGCGCCGCCGCGATTACCGCCTGGTCACGGTTCCCCGGCTACTGCTCGACAATCCGCCCCCGCGGGTGCAGGACATCGCCTCGGTGATCGGGGCGGGGGGTTGACCCGCTCGCGCCGTGGCCGGTCAGCGGCGCTGGTAGGCGACGCGGTTCCAGCTCGGCTCGGGTGCGAGCTGGATCGCCTCGCCGCCGCGGTCGGGCTGGATATAGACGAACGAGTGGGTGTCCGGATCGAAGCGGACGTCGAGCTCGCCTTCCTTGACGCGCTGGTCGAGCCACGCCCCGCGGAAGATCAGGCGACGCAGCCAGTGCACGAGCGAGCGATCGGATGGGCCCACCAGGTCAGGCCAGCAGTCGTTGACGTGCTCTCCAAGCGCCGAGGCGGGCTCGGTCACCTCGCCGTTCACGACCAGGTTGATCAGGTCCTCGCCCTCGTCGTCATCGACCGCGCCGCCGATGAAGCCGAGCTTGCGCGCCGCCTGCTCGCAGCGCTCGCGGAAGTCACGTTCGTTGAACGTGAACCGAAGCTCGCCATACTCGAGCACGAAGTCTTCGCCCGAGCTGTAGTTCCCGCGCTGGTACATGAGGCGTCGGCATCATATGGTGGATTCCTCCGTGCCTGCAGCGCTTGAAAGCAACGTTGCAGAATGGGGTCGAGGAGGGGGCTGGATCTCGATGTTCGCGCTTTTGTGCCGTACGCTTGCCGGCATGATCGTGGGCTGGCCATGAGCGATGGTGCCCCGACCTCGGCCGCGGAGGTCGAGCCGCCGGGGCGCGGAGGAGGGGGTGGGGGGCGCGAGAGCGCGAACGGCCGCGCGGGCTGGCCCTACCGGCTGGCCGGGGTCGTGGCTGCGGTCGGCCTCGTGGTCACCGGCATGCTGGTTTGGATCTCTGCCTCGACCTACACCAACAACGAGAATCGTCTGCTCGGTCTGCGCGTGCGCGATGCGGGGGCGCTGATCGCCGGAGCGCTGCCAGGTGTGCAGACCCCGCTGGCCTCGGCTGCCGCGCTGGTCGATGCCACCGGCGGCGATACGAGCCGGTTCAAGAGCTTCATCGCGCCGTCCGTCGGGCCGGGCCGGAGCTTCATCTCGGCTTCTCTGTGGCGGCTGACCGCGGGTTCGCCGCGCCTGTTGACCGTGGTCGGCGTGACCCCGGCCCTGACCGCCTCGCCGACCCACGCCGCGAGTTTCTTCGCCCATGCCGCGCAGACGGGTCAAATCGGCGTGACCGGAATGCTGGCCTCGCCGCAGCCTCGCCTGGGCTACGCGTTCAGCTCGCCGGGGCTGACCGGTCGCTACGTGGCCTACGGCGAGAGCGCGTTGCCCGCCAGCCGCCGGTCGCGCTTCCAGAGCTCCTCATCGTTCGCCGACCTCGATTACGCGCTGTACCTCGGCCGCTCGCAGAACAACGCCGACCTGATCGTGAGCGACCTGAAGACGCTGCCGATCAGGGGGCGGCATGCCTCGATCTCGATCCCCTTCGGGACCAACGCGTTCACCTTCGTGGTCACCACGCGTCACCCGCTCAGCGGAACCCTCGAGCAGCGCCTGCCCTGGCTGGTGGCGATCGTCGGGCTGCTGCTCAGCCTCGGCGCCGCCGCGCTGACCGCGCGGCTCATCGATCGCCGCCGGCACGCCGAGCGGCTGGCCGCGTCGTTCGATCGAGTGGCCAAGGAGAACCGCCGGCTCTACGCCGAGCAGCGGACGATCGCGCGGACCCTGCAGCATGCGCTGCTCCCCGAGCGCCTGCCGACGGTCCGCGGGGTGGAGACCAGTGCGCGCTAC
>JAFAYP010000321.1 GCA_019240305.1 Solirubrobacterales bacterium | reverse complement strand
CCCCGTCCGCCTGGGCCACCCCGGGCAGCGCGCGGACACTGCTCAGCAGCGAGGCGGGCAGGCTGGGGGTCTCCGGGCCGCCGTTGCCGCCGCCACCGCCGGTTCCGATCGCGCTCTTGCCGCTGATCACCGCGTCGGCGTTCTTGTAGGCCTGGGTGAACACGGTCGAGAAGGCCGACTTGATCGTGTCGGTCAGGACGAACGTGCCGCTGACCATGGCCACGCCGATGACGATCGCGAACGCGGTCAGCGCGGCGCGCAGCTTGCGGCCCAGCAGCCCACGGAGCGCGACCTGGGTCACTGCAGCGTGCTCATGACTTCGAGCACCTGGGCCTGATCGGCGTCGGTCAGCTCCTTCACGATCAGCCCGTCGGCCAGGAACATGATCCGGTCGGCGATCGAGGCGGCGCGCGCCTCGTGGGTGACCATCACGATGGTCTGCTGGTAGTCGCGTGCGGAGTCGCGCAGGAGATCGAGGATCTCGCCGCCGGTCTTGGAGTCCAGGTTGCCGGTCGGCTCGTCGGCGAACAGGATGGTCGGCTTGGTGACCAGCGCGCGGGCGATCGCCACGCGCTGCTGCTGTCCGCCCGAGAGCTCGGCGGGACGGTGCTTACGCCGGTCGGCCAGCCCGGTCTTGGCGAGCAGTTCCTCGAACCACCCGCGATCGGGCTTGGCGCCGGCGATCGAGAGCGGGAGCAGGACGTTCTCCTCGGCGGTGAGCATCGGCAGCAGGTTGAAGAACTGGAAGACGAACCCGATGTGATCTCGCCGCAGCCGGGTCATGTCGGTGTCGTCGAGCCCGGTGATCTCGGTACCGGCGATCGTGACCGTCCCGCCGGTCGGCCGGTCCAGGCCGGCCAGCGTGTGCATCAGCGTCGACTTTCCCGAGCCCGACGGCCCCATCACCGCCACCAGGTTGCCGCGGGCCACGTCGAGCGAGACGCCGCGGAGTGCGTGCACTGCGGTTTCGCCCTCTCCGTACTGACGCCTCAGATCGCGCGCCTGTACGACCGCGCCATCGAGTGTCGCGGTCGGCGCGTTAGCGGTGACTTCTGTGTCCTCCGTCGCCACGATTCATTGGTATATCAGCCGTAACGTGTTTCAGCAGGGGGGCTACCTGGTGTGTCTCGAACTTTTCACACCGGTGCCTTAACAAACTGCTCACGTAGTGCGATCTTCTTGAATTTGCCGGTCGCGGTGCGCGGGATCTCATCGATGAACTCGACGCGCTCGGGCAGTTGCCACTTGGCGAAGTGGCTTGAGAGGTGCTCGCGCAGATCGTCCAGCGTGGCCTCGGCGCCGTCTTTGAGGACCACCACCGCCATCGGGCGCTCGTCCCACTTCTCGTCCGGCACCGCGATGACCGCGGCCTCGGCCACGGCGGGATGGCCCATCAGCAGGTTCTCCATGTCGACCGAGGAGATCCACTCGCCGCCGGACTTGACCAGGTCCTTGGAACGGTCGGTGATCCGGATGCAGCCGTGCTGGTTGATCTTGACCACGTCGCCGGTCTGGAACCAGCCGTCGCCGGTGAACTTCTCGGCCCCGGTCCCGCCGAAGTAGGCGCCGGCCACCCAGGGCCCTCGAACCTCGAGCTCGCCCATCGCCTTGTCGTCCCAGGGAATGAGCTCCCCGTCGTCGCCCCGCGCGCGGATGTCGACGAACGGTGCCGGGGTACCCTGACGGGCGCGGTAGTCGAACTTCTCCTCGTCCGGGGCGTCGGCGAGCTCTGGCGGCACGCTCGAGGTGCTGGCCAGCGGCGAGGTCTCGGTCATGCCCCACCCCTGGATGATGAACAGGCCGTGCTTCTGGTAGCCCTCGATCATGCTCCTCGGCACGGCCGAGCCTCCCACGAGCAGGCGGTGCAGGTTGCCCAGATCCCACCGGTCGGGCTCGGCCTCGATCGCCTTGAGCATGGCCATCCACACCGTGGGGACGCCGGCGGTGAGCGTGACCTTCTCCGCCGCGAGGAGATCGAGGACCGATTCTGCATCCAGGTGCGGGCCCGGCAGGACGAGCGAAGCGCCCACCATCGTGGCCGTATACGGGATTCCCCACGCGTTGGCGTGGAACATCGGGACAACGGGGAGCACGGTGTCGCACATGGACATATTCATCTGGTCCGGCATGCAGGCCATGAACGAGTGCAGGACCAGCGCACGGTGCGAGTAGAGAACGCCCTTGGGGCGACCCGTCGTCCCCGACGTGTAACAGATGGCGCAGGCCCGGCGCTCATCGGGGGCCGGCCACTCCATCGGCTGGCCGCGATCGATCAGTGACTCGTAGTCGATCACGCCGTCAGGGACCTTGCCCGAATGCGACACGACGATCACATGCTCGAAGTCGTGGGCGCCGCGGAAGGAGTCGAGCACGCCAACCAGCGTCTCGTCGACGATGATCGCCCGGTCCTCGGCGTCGGCGGCGATGAAGGCGAGCTCGTCGGGATGCAGGCGCGGATTCAGCGTGTGGACCACGGCTCCCATCGCCGGCACTCCGTAGTAGGCCTCGAGGTGCTCGGGCTGGTTCCACATCAGCGTCCCCATCCGGTCGCCCTCCTTGATGCCGAGCTCGGCCAGGGCCGCCGCGAGGCGCCGGGCGCGGCGCACGCAGTCGCCCATCGTGGTGCGGTGCACGTTGCAGTCGGGGCGCCGATAGACCACCTTGCGCTCGGGCGTGAGCAGCTCCGCCCGCTCCACGACCGCCGTCAGCGACAGTGGGTATTCGTCCATCATCAACCCGGACAATGTCGGCTCGCCCATGCTCTCCTCCTTGGGATTTGCTCCCCTGACAGCATGACGGCCCGGGCCGATTCCCGCCAGTCAGAATTGGGCGCTCGGACTGGCGGCTAGGCGCTTTCGCTGACCAGCGCGCTGAAGAACTCGATGTCCTCGGGCTGGAGCTGGCAGATCTCGAGCCAATGGCCGAGCTCGGCCCGGGTGTCGACGTACCCGGCACGAACCCGGCCCGGGATCAGCACCGTGTAGTCGACCTTCAGCTTCGCCCTGGCCAGGAGGGCTTCGATCCGCTCCCACTCGGCCTCCCCGGTCGCGGTGTGAGTCGCGATGTGGTGCAGGCGAACGGCGAACTCGCCGCTGTCCGGGAGGAGCTCCGTGTAGAAGTCGACCTCGCCCGCCACCGGCTCGATCAGCTCGACGATCAGGCCTCCGCGGGCCCCCATGGCCGCCTTGATCTCCCACGGCACGGGCGTGTCATCGCGCAGGAACGTCGCCGTGTCCGAGGGCAGGTGGCGGCAGTCCGTCAGCCCGAACCGCTCGGCCATGAACTGGGTGGCGCGGTCGAGGTCGTTGGTCACGTACCCGAGCTGCCACACGTTGGCCATGAGGTCGGCCAGGGCCTCGACCGGCCGGGGATTGGAGAACAGACCTTGGCCTCGCTCGGCGGTCATCGGCCAAACAGGCTACGGGTCAGGCCACCAGCTGCTCGCGCCGCGAAGCGTCGAGCTGTCCGCCGGCGCCCGCGTCGAGGTGCTCGGCCAGGCGCGTGGCCAGCGCCATGATCGTGAGCGACGGGTTCACCGACAGCGTGCGGGCGTGCAGCGAGCTGTCGCCCACGTACAGGCGCTTGACCTCGTGCGTCTGGCAGTGGGTGTCGACCGCCGAGGTGGCCGGATCGGCGCCCATCCGGCAACTGCCCTGCATGTGGGTGGTGGCCAGGCCCGACCACAGGACCTGGCTGGCGCCTGCCGCCGTCAGAACGCGGGTCGAGAACTCGCGGGCGGCGCCTATCCGGTCGAGCTCGACCGGCTGGAAGTCGCACGTGAACACCTCGTTGCCGTCCTCGTCGAGGCTGACGCTGGCGTTGTTGTCGTCGTTTGACATGTTGAGCAGGCCGATCCAGCGGCGGTAGTTGCGGGCGGCCTCCACGAGCGGCTCGCCCCACATCGGGCCGTGCTCGTCGCACAGGCTGACCGTGAAGCCGATGGGGTCCTGCACGGTCACCGCCTCGACCGCGAACCCGCCGGCCTCGTCGGCCGCGAAGTCGAAGCAGTGTGCGCTGATCGGGGCCACCATGTGCGCGTCCTGGGGCTCATCGAACAGGCCGAACACGAACTGGGCCGGGTGCAGGCCGAGGTGACGGCCGATGTTCGGATTCTTAAGACCAGAGCGCATGAGGAGCTGCGGCGTCGAGAGCGATCCGCAGGCGAGGACCACCGCGTCGCCCTGGGCACGCCGAACCTCGCCGGTCGTGGTGTCGAGGTACTCGACCCCCGTCGCCTCGCCCCCCTCGACCAGCACGCGCTGGACGAGGGAATTCGGGCGCAGGGTGAGGTGCGGACCGAGCCAGTGGCGGTGGATGTAGGTGTTGAGCGTCGACTTGCCCGCGTTGGTCGGGCAGCCCTGCAGGCAGGAGCCGCACTGCATGCAGTTGTGATCGGTGTAGGCGCGGGTGGGCTCTAGCTTCGCGCCGAGCGCGTCGAAGCCGCGTTTTGCCACCTGTACGCAGGGCTTCAGGTCCCAGTCGTCGGTGCGCTCGCGGACGCCCAGGTAGCGCTCGACCCGCTCGTAGTAGGGGTCGAGATCCGCGCGCGTGAGACCCACTCCGGATGCCGCGTGCCACTTGTCGAGCTCGCGCTGGGAGGCCCGCAGCGCGACCTTGGTGTTGATCACGGTGCTCCCGCCCACACAGCGACCGCCGATCAGGGCGACCGGGCCCAGTCCGGGGTCACCGGCCGGGAAGGCGAAGCGCAGCGGCCACCAGAAATCGTGGCCCGCCCGGCTCTCCCAGCGCGTGAAGTCCGCTGCGGTGTAGTGGCCACCCGCCTCGAGCAGGAGGACCCTTCGCCCCCGCTCCGCCAGCTCCCCCGCGACGACGCCGCCGCCGGCGCCGGAACCGACCACGATGACCTCGAAGTGGTCCCCGCTCATCCGGCGATCCCCAAATACGACCAGTCCTTGTCGATCCGCATCGCCAGCGGCGAGTGGAAGTCGATCGCGTGGTAGGCGCTCG
>JAFAYP010000169.1 GCA_019240305.1 Solirubrobacterales bacterium | reverse complement strand
AGCGCCTCCTCGGCGGCGGCGAGCACGTGAAGCACGCCCTCGCGCTTGCTGGCAAACGCGTCGACGAGCTCGGCGGTCGTGGTCATCGCGACGGGGGCGCCGCCGCGATCCAACCGCCCCACGACGTCGGCGATCACGCCGGCCATGGCCGATGGCTCACGCCATACCTCGAACGGCTCCGAGACGATCTGCAGGCCGTCATCGCCTTCCACCACGGCGGCCTTGGTGTTGGCGCCGCCGACGTCGAGCCCTATCACCGAGAGCATCCGGGCATCATGACGCGGCCGATGCGAATCGTTCCGGTCCTCGATCTCAAGGGCGGAGTCGTCGTGCACGCCCGTCGCGGCCGGCGCGCCGAGTACGCGCCGCTGCGCAGCCCGCTGGTCGACGGCTGCGAGCCGGTCGCGGTGGCGCGCGCACTTTGTGCCGCGTGCCGCACCCGGACGCTGTACGTCGCCGATCTCGACGCGCTCGCCGGCGAAGCGTTGAACGAGGCCATCCTCACCGCACTCGCCTCGGTCGCCGACCCCTGGGTCGACGCCGGTGCCACCACGCCGGAGGCGGCGGCGGCACTCCGCCGCGCGGGCGTGGCGCGAAACGTCGTCGGCACCGAGTCGCTCGGGGCGGAGGCCAGGATCGACCCGCCAGTGGTGCTGAGCGTCGACCTGCGCGACGGCCGGCTGATCTCGCCGGACCGGCGGCTGGCCGGTCGTGCCCCGAGTGCCGCGGTTCCGCTGGCGCGAGCGCTCGAGGTCCGCGAGCTGCTGGTCATCGACCTCGCCCGCGTCGGCGCCGGCACCGGCCCCCCGCTGGACGCGGTCGAGGAGCTGACCACCGCGCTGCCCGGAGTCTCCGTCTACGCCGGCGGCGGGGTGCGCGACGACGCCGACCTGCGCGCGCTCGAGTCAGCCGGCGCCGCCGGTGCGCTCGTGGCCACCGCGCTGCACGACGGCCGCATCACGCCATCGTCAGCTCTTCGCAGGCCATGACCACGAGCTCGGTCAGGTCCCGATCGCAGACTGACTGCAGCGCCTGCCAGCCGGGAATCCCGTTGACCTCGAGCACGAACGCCTCGCCATCCGGGCCGATCAGCAGGTCCACCCCGGCCACGTCGGCCTCGATCGCCGCGGCGGCGGCGATGGCCAGGGCACGCTCGTCCTCGCTCGGTGCGACCGCCCGCGGACGGGCGCCGCGCGCGATGTTGGCCCGCCACGAGTCGCTCACGCGCTCCATCGCGCCGGCCACCTCACCGGCCACGACCAGGATCCGGACGTCCCGCCGGCCGGCCGGGGCGAGCGTGCGCTGGACGTAGTAGACGGTCCGCTCGAGCTCCAGGGCGCGGAACACCCGATGGGCCACGTCGCGGTCCTCGACGCGCACGATTCCGTTGCCCATCGCGCCGAACAGCGGCTTGACCACCACGTCGCCGCCGAGCTCAGCGAAGGCCTGCATGGCATCGTCGTAGCGCTCGCACACGATCGTCGGCGGAGTGGGCACGCCGGCGCGGGACAGCAGCGCGCTCGCCCACGACTTGTCCACGGTTCGCTCGATCGCCCGCGGGGTGTTGACGCAGCGGACGCCGAGATCGCCGAGGACATGCAGCGCGTCCATGCGGAAGATCACCTGCTCCAGCGAGCCGCGGGGTAGCCCGCGGACGATCAGCAGGTCGAGCTCGTCCAGGACCGCGTCGTCGGGGCCGAGCACGTGGACATCCCCGCCTGCGTCGACGATCGACCGAAGGCGGGTGGCGGGGATCGCGAGCACCTCGTGCCCGCGATCCGACAGCGCACCGATCAGCCGGCGCGAGTGCCAGGAGCCCGACGCGCCCAGCACGGCGACTCGCATCCGCCCGGTCACTGCGTGAACGAGAGCTCGAGCACCTCGGGAGCCAGCCCGCCGCCGTGATGCGGTCGTCCCGACTCGGTGCTGGTCAGCGTGGCCGCGGCCGGGCTGAACAGCATCGGATCGATCTCGTAGAAGTTCCAGTCGGCGGCTTTGAGCAGCTCCCCGAACGGGGTGCCGAACGCCTCAGATGCAGACGACGGCAGCTTGCTCGCCAGCTCCGCGACCTCGTCATCTGAGCCCTCGATCCACAGGTGGACGGTGCCGCCGTACAGCACCGCGTCGTTCGTTCGCCCGATCGCCGTCGGGTCGTCCTTGGCCACCGGAGCGATCGGGCAGCACCCCCAGCCGTGGCGCACCCGCGCGGGGTCGACGCCGAGCTCGTGCAGCTTGTGCAGCGCGGTCTCGACCACGCGGGCGCTGATCTGGACCGACCCGCACACCGACGCGGTCGGCGCGATCAGGAACGTGAGAGCCGACGGCTCGACGCCACACCGCGCCGCCACCTTCTCGACGATCGCGCCCGGCGGCTCCTCGCGGGTCTCCAGACACAGCACGGCGCGTGTGGCCTCCTCGTGCCAGGCCAGCTCGTCGAACAGATCCTCGGCGCGGGCCAGTGCGCGCCCCGGCCCGCTGGCCATCGCGAAGAAGTCCTCGTGCTCGAGCTTCCAGCCGGCGTACTGGGCGGCCAGACAGGCGGCCGCCGGCTGATCCACGACGACACTGACGCCCGGCCAGGTCCGCGCGCCGACCGTGACCGGAACCGGGTCGACGCGTCCGAGACCGCCCATGCAGGCGGCCGCGAAGCCGAGTCCGGCCTGCAGCCCGCCGCCTGCCCGTGCGCCGCAGTCCACGAGCCGCGCGCCGGAGTCGAGCGTGCGGACCGAGATCCCCAGCGCCTCGGCGTCGCCAGCCATGCCGTCGATCAGCTCGGCGGCGGATTCGTTCATCGAAAGGCTCAATCGGTCTCCTCGGCCTCGGCGTCGAAGATCAGGATCTCACCGCGGGTGAGCTCGGTCCGGTCACCCGACCATCTTGCCCAGCTTCCGCGCAGCAGCCGATCGTCCACGGTCAGGCCGAGCTGGCGCACGTGGCGAAGCGCCAGCACCAGCGTCGGCGCTCGAAAGCGGGTGGCGAAGGCATAGCCGGGCAGCGGCCGCACCGGGCGGCCCGAGACCAGGCTGCCGCGCTTGTTGCCGAGGCCGGCCTCCGCGCCGATCCCGCCGAGCGCGATGACCGTGCCGGCGAGCATGCGCAGGCCGGCTCCGGGCCCGGTTTGCCCACCGACCGCGACCAGCCCCCGCCGCATGCCGGCGCCGGCCTCCTCGCCGGCGTCACCCGACACGACGATCTCGCCGCCGGTCATGCCCACGCGGGCGCCCGGATACGCCGCACCGAGCCGCGCGCCGGCGTCGCCGAAGATCCGCAGCAGCCCGCCGGACATCTCGGCGCCGGCCCAGGCGCCCACATCGCCAGGCACCTCGATCTCGCCGCGTGACATGCCGGCGCCAATCCAATCGAACCGGCGCAGGTCGCCGGCGAGCACGAGCTTCTCCTCCTCGGTGCCGGCGCCGGACACCTCGAACAGGTCGCCGACGGCCACGGTGCCGCCTCCGCAGCGCAGGTCGAGGGCGGCCACCGCGGAGGCATTCAAACCTCGCAGCCGCTCGGGAATGAGCGACGTGGCGAGCACCGGCGCCGGCGGCTGTGTCCGCAGGGTCAGCGTCAGCGTCACGGCGCCTCACGGAGCTCGGTGAGCGGGAAGTGAAACTCGCCCAGCTTGCCGCCGAAGTTGGCGGCGGTGACGTGTGTGGCGCCGGCAGCTGCGGCGGCGTGCAGCCCGCGACGCATGGCCTGGCGCACGGCGTTCTCGGATACGCCGTCGATGACGATCTCGAACATCGCAGCCACGCCGTCCGGAACCAGCGTGTCGCCGACCTGGACGCGCAGCGTGGGCGCCATCTGATGGTTGGTCGAGGCCGGCATCGACTTAGAGGTGAGCGCCCCGACCTTGCTGCCGCTGCGGACGATCCCGCCCGGGAACGGCAGCGCGATGCCCTCGCCGCGCATGGCCTCGGCGGACGCCTGCGCGGCCGCCAGCGCGGCGTCCTCATCGCCTGCCCCGATCACCAGATTGCCCCCTCCAACCCCGCGCCCCACGCCGATCGACTCGCAGACCAGGAACTCCCCCGCCATCACCGGGATCCGCCAGAAGCGCTGTCCGGCGATCACCTTGCTGGCCTGAAACCCGTCGCCGAAGTAGCGCAGGTTGCGTCCCAGCGGCACGGTCCGCTCCGCCCCTGCAAGCCCGTCGAAGCACGCGGTCGTCGGGCACGTCATCACGCTCTGGCCGACTCGCTCGAGGATCCGCTTGCCAACGCCTTCGCGGTCCATGGCGAACAGCAGCACGGCGACGCCCGGGCGACCGTCGGGGGTGTGTTCGGCCGCGAGCGCGGTCTCGATCGCGGCCTCGCACTTGCAGCCGATCACCGAGGTGGCAAAACCGGTCATCGAGCGCGCCGCCTCGAGCGCCCAGGCCCCGGTGGCGGCGGTGATCACCAGGCGCGTGAACCGCATCGGGAACGCCTCGGCGAAGGTGTCCACTACCTCGGTGTCGCCGAGGGTGAAGCCGGTCATCGAACCCCGGCCTCCACCACGCGCGCGGGCTCGCGAAGCGCGGGATCGCGGACGGGATAGTGCTTAAACGCCACCGTGTAGCGCTCGCCGAAAAGCGGCGCGAGGACCCCGTCCACCGTGGGATCGAACCCCGCGTGGCTCGAGAGAAGGACGCCGTCGTCGACGGCCCGTAGCTCGCCCTCCTCGACCACCATCTCGCCGGCCTTGATCACGTAGCGAGGCGTGGCGAACATCTCCTCTCGGTCGGCACGGTCGTGGTAGATCGTGACGTCGGCGTCGGCGCCGACGCCCAGGTGGCCCTTGCCGCGCAGGCCGAGCCGCCGCGCCGGCGCGGCGCGGGTGATGATCGCGATCTCGTTCAGCGTGTACTCGCGGTCGAGTCCGTCGGTCAGGGCGGTGCGCCGGATCGCTCGCTGGTTGGCGCGACCCATCTGGTCCTCCCGGAAGGCGCGATCCATCAGCAGGCGGATCAGCTTGGGGTAGGACAGGAACGAACCGCCGTTGGGGTGGTCGGTGGACAGCATCACCTGCCAGGGATCCTTACCAAGCAGGAACAGCTCGAGTCCGATCCCCCATTGCAGGGCATGGACGTAGTTGCCGGCGCGATACCGGTAGGGGACGATGCCGCACCCGGTTTCGACCTCGGTGTCGTGGTTGAGCCACTTACCGCCGTCGAGGTCGCGGAGCACGGCCGAGACGTGGGCGTCGGCGGTCATCGTCATCGCCGGCCCAAACATCACCTGGCCGACATCGACCGTGATCTCGGGATGCTCGCCGAGGTACTCGATCAGCTCGGGCGCGCGGGATTTGATCCCGCCCGCCCCGCCACCGGGCTTGCCGCCATAGCTGTGGAACTGGACGTGCGCGAAGTGTGCCTGGCGCCCCGACAGCGTGCGCATCGTCTCCAGCGTGGTGTCCGCGTTGCCGGGAACGCCGAGGTTGTTGGCGTGCACGTGCACGGGATGCGGCAGCCCGAGCTCATCCACCGCTCCGCCGATGGCCTCGAGCACCTGGCGCGGAGTCACCCCGAAGCCCACCACATCGTCGTCGAGCGACTGCACCGCTCCGCCCGACTGCTTCCACAGCTCGACCCCGCCGGGGTTGACCAGCTTGACGCCGTAGCCGCCGGTCGCCTCGAGCCACCACGCGACGGCGTCGCGCAGCTGCTGCGACACGTCGCCGCCGGAGCGCCGGATCAGCTCGAACAGCACCTGGTTGTTGCCCATCAGGATCAGGAACGCCTTGTCGATCATCGGCGTGTCGCGCAGCTCGGAGAGCACGTGACGGGCCGCCAGCGGCGGGGCCGCCGCCTCGACCACTGTGGTGTAGCCGAGCAGCGAGTAGCGGTAGCCGGTGGCGAAGGTGGAGGGGACCAGACCGCCGGTGCCCGATCGCAGCAGCTGCGTTCGGTCGAGCGGCTCCGCGCGGCGCTCCTCGGGTGAGAGCCGGCGTGCGGCGTTCACCTTTGGGCCCGCGATGTGCGCGTGGATGTCGACGCCACCGGCCATCACCACCATTCCGCGCGCGTCGATCCGGCGCGCCTCCGGGCCCACGTCGGCCACCACCTTGCCGTCGTTTAGGCAAACGTCGCGGATCTCGCCGTCGACATCGTTGGCGGGGTCGTGGACGGCGCCCCCGGTGATTCGGATCGCCGTCACGGCGCGACCTTCGCGAGCAGCGCTCTGAGCAGCGTCGCTGCGGTCGGCGCGTCGCCCGGCAGCGGGGCCTGCAGGGCGATCGGGACTCCGTCCAGACGGTGGACGGTGCCACTCGCCTGAACGCCGGCCGCCGCCGTGCGGATCCACACCGGCCCGGTCACGACCCCCCCGGCCGGTCCGGACTCGACCCGCACGGTGACATCGACATCGTCGGGCGGCTCCGTTGCCGTGACCCATTCCGGGTGCCCGGGCGCGAAGTCCACCTGTCCGCTGTACCCGGACTGCCAGGCCAGCACGTCGTCGGCGCTCCTTGACCCGGGAGCATCCGGCAGCTCCAGCGTGACCACGTGGCGCTCGTGACTCATCGCGCGGACGAGTTCGTGCAGCGCGAGTGCGCGCCGCTGGCCGCCGGCGCCGGCGTTCAGGGCCGGCCCGTACACGAACGTCACGTGCATGGCGGAGGCGACCCGCTCGGTCAGCCGGCCGAGCTCGGTCGCGAGGTTGCCGGCCGGCGGTGCGACCCCCTTCTGCCACAGATGCAGCCCGATCAGAGCCTCGAGGTCGAGATCACGCGGCCACCGGTGCTGCCCGTCGGCGCGCCAGGTCGTGGCGGTATCGCGATCGTCGACCACGACCAGCGCGCGCTCCGGCGTGGCGCCGGCGAACCCGAGCCGCTCGAGCAGCCGCGGATGGGTGCTCTGCGGATCCTCGCGCCAGATCACGACCAGGCTCGAGCGGTCGCGGATCTCGCCCAGGGTGGCGGTAGAGGCACCACGCAGCGCAAGTGCCGGTGCGCCAGGCCAGACGCCGTCCCCGGTGAAAACCAGAGCACCGAGGCGGTCGGCCAGGGCGACCGCCGCCCGCGCGTCCTCCACGGTGGCGCCCTCGAACCCGTGCACCAGCGGACGGCGCGCGCCACGGAGCAGCTCGGCGGCCCGGGCGAGCGCCGACTCGACGTCGGCCGGCTCGCCGTCGATCGTGGCCGGAGCCGCGTCGGATCGGCCCAATTGCTCGGAGAACCACCTGGCGCCGAGCGGGCACTCCGGCCGCAGGCGCACGCCGTCGCTTGAGGCGTCGACGGTCACGTCGTCGCACAAGAGGCCGCAACCCGCGCAGGTCACAGGCCCGAACTCAGGCACGGGTGAGTACCGCGTCGGGCAGCGCTGCGAGAAGGCCCGCTCCGCGCTCGACGAGCTCGGGCACGCTGTCGTGGGCCGAGATCAGCGTGCACACCGGCGCGTCGCGCTCGATCACCTCACCGGCGTGGGGGACGTCGCGCACGAGGCCCTGCGGCCACCAGCCGGGATCCGGAGCCTGAAGCGCGCGGTCGGCGAACAGGACCAGCTTGACTGCTGCAAGCCTCGTGGCCGGCGGCGAGCCCGCGGCGGGCAAGCCGATGCCGCGCGCCCCGCGGACGTGCGCCTCGAAGCTGCCCGGTCCGAACAGCTCCAACGTCGCCGGCGGTCTGGGGTTTACCTCCAGCACCCACGCGTGCCGGCCGTCCCAGATCGCGTCGACCCCGAACGCCCCGCGCACCCCGAACCGCCCCGCGACCTCGGCGCAGACCGCGCGGAGCTGCCCGGAAAGTTCGGCCAGCTCGCCCTCGGGCAGCCGCGGGGGGGTCACGTTGCCCATCCAGGCAAAGCCCCGCGGGCGGTGAAGCTGCTCGCTCAGGCCGAGCATGGCCGCCCGGTGGCCATCGCCGATCGCCACCGCGGAGCACGACAGACCGTGCACGTAGCGCTGGAGGACCTCGGCCGGCCGCAGCGTTCCGCCTCGCCACCGGCGCACCCCCCGCCCGCCGCCACCGCGGCGTGGCTTGCGCAGCCACCGACCCGGCTCGGCGCGCGGGAGCGCTCCGGCCGACCGCGTCTCGGGCGCGCGCGCTCCGGCCGCCCGTGCCGCCGCACCCACCGCCCACGGATCGCGGACGTGCGCCAGCAGCTCCGCCGGTGTCCCCAGCAACTCACGCGATTCGGCCAGTCGCAACACCAGGTCGGGTCGATTCTCGAACCCGGCGCCGTACACGACCGCGCCGGCCTCGATGCTCGCCGCGAGCTGGACCAGCGCGTCGCCCGACCGGGCCGTCGCGCCGGGCGCAACCGCGCGCAGGTCGACGTCGCCAAAGCGGTCGAGCGCGATCGCCTCATACCCGTCGGCCACGGCCAGCTCCGCCAGCATCCGCGCGCTCACCGCGACGATCAGCACGCTCACGGCAGCGGAATCCCGTCGAGCAGTGCTGCCAGGAGCGTGGCGGCCACGAGGTCGGCCGTCGTCCCGGGGTTGAGCCGGTTCCCGCAGGAGCGCAACGAGGCATCGAAGTCCGACACCGAGAGGGCTCCGTCACGCACCTGGCGAGCCGCCTCGCTGACCGCCCGGGCGGCGTCGAGGCCCGCTTTGCGTGCGATCAGGGTGTCGGGCCGGGCCGACAGCAGGCCGACGTGTAGCGAGACGATCGCGTCGAGGGTGGAGCGTTCGCGGGCGAGAGCATCGTTCAGCAACGGCAGCGCACATTCGAACACGATCGCGTAACCGGTGGCGTATTCCGAGGCGACGCTGTCGCGGTCCGCGGCGGCCGCCATCGCCTCGCGCAGGGAAACCCGCGCCGGTGCACGGACATCGTGCTCGGGTGCATCGCCGAGCCCGCCGGGCTGCGCCGAGGCGATCGCGGCGAACGCCGCGGCGGCGTCGCCGACATCAAGCCCGGCGAGGATCCGCTCGGCGGCCGCGCGAAGCGGCTCGTCCGCCTGCCGCGTCACGGCCGCCCGAGTCAGCGGCGCGAACAGGAGAACGATCCCCAGGTTCGTATTCGCGCCGGCGACCTCGGCGCTCGCCGCTACGCCATCGGCGATCAGCTCACCGACCGTCCGTCGTAGCACCCGGGGGCGAGCGAACACCGGGCCGAGCGCGAGCCCTGAGCGGACCATGTCGGCGTACGTGGTGTCGGAGAAATCATGCGCCGGCGTGATGTTGCCCGGCTTGGCCGCTGACACTTCGAGAACACAGGCGAGCTGCACCTGACGCTGAAGTAGGTCCCCACTCAGTCTCGGGTGAGCTAGGGTTGCGTTCACTCGCGTCACCATACGACAGGAGAGAGGAGACTTACTTCATGGCCATCACCCTGGCAACCGGCGAGGCTCTGGTAGGTGAAGGTAACGAGGTCGCCCACATCGACCTGCTGATCGGGTCGAAGAGCGGACCGGTCGGTGAAGCATTCGCCCATGCGTTCGTCAACGAGTCCGAAGGACATACCAACCTGATGGCGGTGGTCACCCCCAACCTTCCGGCCAAGCCGGACACGGTGATCAGCAACAAGGTGACGATCAAGGGCGCGAGGCAGGCCGTGCAGCTGTTCGGTCCCGCCCAGGCCGCGGTCGCCCGCGCGGTGGTCGACTCGGTCGCCGACGGCGTGATCCCCAAGGACCAGGTCGACGACCTCTGCATGATCGTGGGCGTGTTCATCCACTGGGAGGCCGAGGACGACAAGAAGATCTACGACTGGAACTACGAGGCCGTGAAGACCTCGATCGCCCGTGCCCTGGGCGGCGAGCCGGGCATCGACAAGGTGCTCTCCGAGACGCCGGCGGCGCGCCACCCGTTCGCCGGCGGCACCGAGGGCTAGTTGTTGACCGCGCAGGCCGGAGAGCCCTCGCTCGCCGGTCTGCGCACGGTCGTCACCGGCGCCAGCTCCGGGATCGGCCGGGCGATCGCGACCGCGTTCGCCACCTCCGGCGCCCGTGTCGGCATTGGCTTTCACCGCTCCGCCGACGCCGCGCAGGCGCTGGCCGAGGAGCTGGGTGCAGGCGAGCACCCGCTGCTGCAGGCGGATCTCAGCACGGCCGAGGGCTGCAGTGCGATCGTGGCCGATGCCTTCGCCGTGCTCGAGCACATCGACGTCTGGGTCAACAACGCCGGCGCCGACGTGCTCACCGGTGAGGGCCCCAGCTGGTCGGCCGAGCGCAAGCTCGAGGTGCTCCTCGACGTCGACCTGAAGAGCACGATCCGCTGCTCACGGCTCGTGGCCGGCCGGATGCACCCCGGCGGCTGCATCCTCAACATCGGCTGGGATCACGCCACGATCGACGGAATGGCCGGGGAGAACCCGGAGCTGTTCGCGGCCGTCAAGGCCGGTGTGCTCGGGTTCTCCAAGTCGTTCGCGCGCTCGGTGGCGCCAGATATTCGCGTGAACGTGCTGTGCCCGGGGTGGGTCGAGACCGCGTACGGCAAGGGGGTCGACCGCGCCTTCTACGACAAGGTCGCAGCCGGCACGCCGATGGGCCGCTGGGGAACCCCGCAAGACATCGCGGCGGCCGCCGTGTGGCTGGCTTCGCCCGCCGCAGCGTTCCTCACCGGCCAGGCGATCAACATCAACGGCGGGACCGTTGGCTGACACGCTGTTCATCACCGGCCGCCTGGCCGAGCCGGCGCTCCGCGCCGTGGTTTCCGCCCTGGAGGTCGACCATCAGATCTCCGTGATGAACATCAGCGTGGCCGCGCTGATGACCACGCGCTGGATTGCCAGGCGCCTGGAGGTCCCGCCGGGGGTGGACAACATCGTCATTCCCGGGCTGTGCGAGGGCGACGTGGACAGCCTGCAGCAGGCCACGGGGCTGCCGGTGCGCAAGGGCCCTGCCGACGTTCGGTCCCTCCCCGAGTGGTACGGACGTGAGGCGGTCCGAGCCGAGCTCGGCCCCCGCGATGTACGCGTGTTCGCCGAGATCAACGACGTGCAGTCGCTGTCGCGCGAGCAGATGATCGACCGGGCCGAGGCCTACCGCGCGGCCGGGGCGGACGTCATCGACCTCGGCCTGTCACTCGATCGCTCGTGGCTCACCGAGGGGCCGCCGACGATCGCCGCGCTGCGCGAGCGCGGGCTGTCGCTGAGCATCGACACCCTCGATCCAGAGCACATCCGGATGGCCGACGCCGCGGGCGTGGAGTACGTGCTCAGCCTCACCCCCCAGACGATCGACCTGGCCGAGAGCCTGCGCGCGACCCCGGTCCTGATCACCGAGGATCCCGAGGATCTCGACGCGCTCGGTCAGATGGCCGCGCGGATGGATGAGCTGGGCCGGCCCTACCTGCTCGACTCGATCCTCGCGCCGATCAACTCGGGCTTCGCCGCGTCGCTGGCCCGTTACGTCGAGGTCCGGCGACGCCACCCCGGCGCTGAGATGCTGATGGGGATCGGGAATCTCACCGAGCTGACCGAGGCCGACTCGACCGGGGTCACGGCGCTGCTCGTCGGCTTCTGCCAGGAGGTCGGCATCGGCGCGGTGCTCACCACGGAGGTCATCGGATGGGCGCGCGGGGCGGTGAAGGAAACCGTGCTGGCGGCGCAGATCATGCACCTGGCCCAGCGCCAGGCGCGGCCGCCCAAGCACCTCGACTCGGGGCTTCTCACGAGCAAGGACGAGTCGATGCGCGCGCCCTCCGAGGAGGAGCTCCGCGCCATGCAGGCGCAGATCTCGGACGCCAACTACCGACTGTTTGCCGACGCCGACTGGCTCTACGCGTTCAACGGCCAGCGGTTCGTCCGCGAGGCCAACATGTACGCGGTGTTCAACCAGCTCGACGTGGACGATGCTTCCCACGCCTTCTACCTCGGCAAGGAGCTGATGAAGGCCACGATCGCTCGCGGCCTGCGCAAGGCCTATCGCCAGGAAGGCCCGCTGGACTGGGGCCTTCTGAGCTTTTCCGAACCTCGACGGGAGGACGTCGAATGAAGAAGATCCTGATCCAGTTGGATACCGACGAGCACCCGAGCGCGTTCGACGCGATCGCCGCCTACGACGCCGACGTCGACGTCGTGCTGGCCTATGGCGCGATCACCGCCGAGAACCTGGACGGCGTCGTCCAGGGTGCGATCTTCCCGCGCGGTCCCGACGGGCTGGCCAACACCGCGTTCTGGGTGGGAGGATCGAAGGTGCGCGACGGTGAGGCCGTGTTCAAGGCGGCGAAGAAGCTGTTCTTCGAGCCGTTCAACGCCTCGATCATGCTCGACTCGGATGGTTCGAACACGACCGCGGCGGCCGCCGTGGCCCGCGTCCGCGATGCGGTTGACCTGAAAGGGGCGAAGGCCGCGGTGATCGGGGTCGGACCGGTCGGCCTGCGCACGGCGGAGCTCCTGCGCCGCGAGGACGGCGAGGTGACCATGTTCACCTTCCCGCCCGATGCGATGGAGGGCAAGCACCGTCGCGCGTCCGGCGTCCCGGTCGCCGAGGAGGCCGGGTTCGAGGTCGTCGAGCCCGGGTCGAGTGACGAGCTCGATTCGGCGCTTGCCGGTCGCTGCGTGGTGTTTGCCGCCGGTCCCGCCGGTACCCAGATCCTTCGCCGCAGCGGCTGGGCGCAGGAGGGCGTGCGCGTGGTCGTCGACTACTCGGCCGCCGAGCCGGTGGGCGTTGAGGGGGTCGACCGCGGCGACAGCCTAAAGGAGCAGGACGGCGTCCTCAAGCTGGGTGCGCTGGCCGTCGGCGGGCCGAAGATGAAGCTGCAAAAGGCGTGCATTCGGGCCCTGTTCGAGACCAAGGGCACGGTCCTCGATCTCGAGGGTGTCTACGACGTGGCGCTCAAGGCGCTGTGACTCGGCTATCCGCGCGACTTGGAGAAAACGAACTTGCCCATCGGCCCGTCGAGTGGGCTGTCGCCCTCGGGCCGCCACAGGATCGTGTCCTCGATCTTGCGCGCCAGGGTGAAGTCCTTGTCGGTGATCCCGCCCGCCGAATGCGTGGCCAGCTTCACCCAGAGCTTGCCCCAGGTGACGTTCAAATCGGCGTGATGCCCGGCGGCCTCGCAGAGGTAACCCACGGCGTTGACCGCCATCAGCGTGGTCGGCCATCCGTCGGTGTTGAACTTGCGCCGGATCCACTTGTCCTCGTAGTACCACTCGTCGAGCCCGTATTCGGAGAACTTGGCGGGGATCTCGTCCTCGCTGTAGGTGCGCGGCTTGTCCTTGGTTGAACTCATGAGCGAATGATATGCCCCGCGTAGCCGGCGTCGACCCGGGCACCGTGTCGTTCGATCTATGCGTTTTGCAGGACGGAGAACCAGTCGTCGAGCAGGTGTTCGAGACGAGCTCGCTGAGCCGGGACAGCGGCCCGCTGCTGGATGCGCTCGTCCGTCACGGGCCCTACGCGCTGGTGTACGGGCCAAGCGGCTACGGCCTGCCCCTGGTGGCGGCCGCCGAGGTGGGCGAGCGCGAGCTGGCCGAGATGGTTCTCGTCCGGCCGGATGAGGCGCGGGCCGAGGCCGGCATCGGCGGGCTGCGCTCGCTGCTGCGCGCGCTGGCTCGCAGCGGCCTGCCGGTCGTGTTCGGCCCCGGCGTCATCCACCTGCCGACGGTCCCCCGGCACCGCAAGTACAACCGGATCGATCTCGGGACCGCGGACAAGGTTTGCGCGGCGGCCTGCGCGATCGTCGACCAGGCGACCCGGCACGCGATCGAACCTCATCAGACCGCGATGGTTCTGCTCGAGCTCGGTGGTGCATTCACGGCGGCCCTGGCCATCGACCAGGGACAGATCGTCGACGGCATGGGGGGATCTTCGGGTCCCATCGGGATGCGGGCCGCGGGTGCGCTGGACGGGGAGCTCGCGTACCTGCTGGGGCCTGCGCTGCGCAAGCAGACGCTGTATACCGGCGGGGCACTGGATCCGGCCGGCGCCCTGAAGATCGCCGACCTCGAAGCGCTGTGGTCCTCGGCGGAGCACGCGGAGGGCTGGGCGGCGCTGCTCGAGGCCGCCCTGAAAGCGGTCCACGCGCTCGTGGTGAGCGTGCCGGGCCCGCGCGAGATCGTCATCTCCGGACGCCTGGCGCGCCTGCCGGCGCTGATCGCGACGCTGGCGGCGTCGCTGGAGTCCGTCGCTCCCGTGGTAGCGCTTGTTCCGGGTCGGGCGAGCACTGCCGCCCGCGGGGGTGCGCTGCTCGCCGACGGACTGTCCGGTGGCCGCAATGCCCCGCTCGTCGATGCCCTCAGGCTGCGCGAAGCGAGCGGCCGGGCGCTTGATCATGTGCGGGTAGACGGTGCTCACACCATCACGCTGGGATGACACCGGTTTGGGGGTAACTGATCAGACAGTGTCACTACCTATCCAGGTGGTCAGGTGTCACCTGACCGGTAAGCCACAAATCTATTTCGCTTCCGGACAGGTTGTCTCACGGTCGCACCACTGTTAGGTTTTTCTCTCCATTTTCCGTTTGGAAGGAGAGAGTCTGTGGCTGCCACTGTCGATGAGAGCGTTATGGAGGCGCTGGCCAAACAGAATGGGGCGACGATAGGAAGGATCCTG
>JAFAYP010000145.1 GCA_019240305.1 Solirubrobacterales bacterium | reverse complement strand
CGGCGCTCGCGCGGGTCAGCTCAGCCTCGAGCAGCGCGAGCTCCTCGCGCCGGCCGACCAGGCTGAGCACGGACTGCATGGCAGCCGCCGCCGGCGCCCCGGCCGCCCCTAGGCCAGGGCGACTCCGATCCATAGCTCGTGCCCGTCGATCTTGACGGGCTCCAGATCGTCGTCGTCGAGCGACTCGTAGCCCACCTCGATGGCCAGCGCCTCCCCGGCGATGTACTCCTGGTGGGCCTTGGCGGCGGCGATCAGCGCATCGTCGCCGCTGAGCGTGAGGACGATTCGGTCGGTGACCTCGAGGCCGGCCGCCTGACGGGCCAGCTGTACCGCGCGGACGATTTCGCGCGCCCAGCCCTCCACGCGCAGCTCGTCGTCGATCTCGAGCTCGAGCGCGACCGCGTGCGAGCCTTCGCGCTCGACCTGATAGCCCTCGAGCGGCTTCATCGAGAACTGGACATCCTCGGCCGTCAGCTCGTGGTCGGAGCCCTCGACGCTGATCGCCACCTTCCCGCCGTCGCGCAGGCTGGCCGCGGCCTGCGCGGCGTCGAGCCCGGCCACGGCGGCGGCCACCAGCGGCATGTGCTTGCCGAACCGCGGACCGAGCCGGCGGTAGTCGGGCTTGAGCTCGACCTCGACCAGCTCATCGGCCTGCGAGACGAAGCGAAGCTCCTTGACGTTCAGCTCCTCGCGCACGATCGCCGCCATGCGTTCGATCGCGGCGCGCTCCTGACCGGTGGCGACGACCACGGCGGCCCGGAGCGGCTGGCGCACCTTGAGCTTGGCCTGACCGCGGGCGGCCAGCCCGAGGCGGACCGTCTCGCGAGCGATCGCCATCGCGTCCTCCAGCGGCCGGTCGCGCGCCGAGTCGTCGAGGGTCGGGAAGTCAGTGAGGTGCACGCTGGCCTCGGCGCCGTCCAGGTTGTCGTAGACCTCGTCGGCCACGAACGGGCAGAACGGGGCCAGCAACCGCGCGGTCGTGGTCAGGCAGGTGCGCAGCGTGGCGAACGCCGCGGGGTCTCCGTCCCAGAAACGGGGACGCGATCGGCGCACATACCAGTTGGAGACCTCGTCGATGAACGACTGGATCTCCCGCCCGGCCATGGTGGCGTCGAAGTTGTCGAGGCGGTCGCGAACCACCTCGATCGTGGTCTGCAGCCGCGAGAGGACCCACCGGTCCAGCTCGTTCTCGCTCGCCGCGCCGGGGAGCGTTTCGGGGTCGATCCGGTTGGCGTTGGCGTACAGCACGTAGAAGCTGTAGGTGTTCCACAGCTGCAGGAGGAACTGCCGGAGCGCTTCGGCGATGGTCTCGAGCGACAGGCGATAGCCGTCCCACGGCTGCTTGGAGGTGAAGAAATACCAGCGCAGCGCATCGGCCCCGAAGCGGTCGATCACCTCCTGCGGCACGACCGTGTTGCCCAGCGACTTCGACATCTTCCGGCCTTCGTCGTCGAGGATCAGCCCCAGGCAGACCACGTTCCGGTACGACGATCGGTCGAACAGCAGGGTCGAGACCGCGAGCAGGGAGTAGAACCACCCGCGGGTCTGGTCGAGCGCCTCGCAGATGAAATCGGCCGGGAAGCGCTCCCGGAAGTGTTCCTCGTTTGCGTGCGGAGCGTGGTACTGAGCGAACGGCATCGAGCCCGAGTCGAACCACACGTCGATCACTTCGGGCACGCGGCGCATCGGCTCGCCGCACTCCTCGCACGCGAACGCGGGGTCATCGACGAACGGGCGGTGGGGGTCGGTGACGCTCGTGCCGGCGCGCTCGTTGAGCTCGGCCAGCGAGCCGATCGCGTGGGTGTGGTCGTTTCGACATCGCCAGACCGGAAGCGGCGTTCCCCAATAACGCTCGCGCGAGAGCGCCCAGTCGACGTTGTTCTCAAGCCAATTGCCGAAGCGGCCGTGCTTGACGTGCTCGGGGGCCCAGTTGACGGTTTCGTTGGAGGCGAGCAGCCGGTCCTTGAGCTGGCTGGTGGCGATGTACCAGGACGGCTTGGCGTAGTAGAGCAGCGGGGTGCCGCAGCGCCAGCAGTGGGGATAGGAGTGCTCGATCGTCTCGGACTTGAGCAGGCGGTCCCGAGCCTGAAGGTCCGCGATCAGGTCGGGATCCGCGTCCTTGACGAAGCGGCCGGCAAACGGACCGATCCGCTCGTCGTAGGTGCCGTCGAGCCCGACCGGGTTGATCACGTTCAGGCCGTACTGCTCGCCGAGCCGGAAGTCGTCCTCGCCGAAGGCGATCGCCGTGTGGACCAGGCCGGTGCCGTCGGTGGCGGTGACGAAGTCCGCGCTCAGGACGGTGTGGCCCCTCGGCCCGTAGGCGCTGGCCGGGATGAACGGGAACGGCGGCGTGTAGGCCGCACCCTCGATCTCCCTTCCGGGGAATCGGTCCAGGATGTTCGCGCCCTCGCCCAGCACGTCGGCCACCCGTGCTTCGGCCAGCACGTACACCTGCTCATTCCCGGCGCGAATCGCTCGGACGTAGGTGAGCTCCGGATCGACAGCCACCGCGGCGTTCGACACCAGCGTCCAGGGTGTGGTGGTCCAGATCAGCAGCTCATCGTCGGTGTGCAGCGGGTACTGCGGATTCACGACCGGGAAGCGGACGTAGATCGAGGGGTCATGGACGTCCTGGTAGACGTCGGGCTGCCCGAGCTCGTGGCTACTGAGCGTCACCTGGTCGCGCGGGCAGTACGGGACGACCTTCAGCTTCTCGTACAGGAGCCCGCGGTCGTGGATCGTCTTCAGCGCCCACCACACCGACTCGACGTAATCGGGGTCGAGCGTGCGGTAGGCGTCGTCGAGGTCTATCCAGAAGCCGATCCGCTCGGTCATGCGGTTCCACTCCTGGACGTGGCTGAGCACCTTCTCGCGGCATCGGGCGTTGAACTCGGCGATCCCGAAGCGCTCGATGTCGTCCTTGGTGGTGAAGCCGAGCTCCTCCTCCATGGCCAGCTCGACCGGCAGGCCGTGGCAGTCCCAACCGCCCTTGCGCTCGACGAAATAGCCGCACATCGTCCGGTAACGCGGGAAGATGTCCTTGAACACACGCGCGAGGACGTGATGTAGGGCGGGTGGCCCGTTGGCGGTCGGAGGGCCCTCGTAGAAGCCCCACCTCGGGCCGGCCTGCCGGCGCCGAATCGACTCGGCGAACACGTCGCGCTCGCGCCAGCGCTCGAGTACCTGCTCTTCTAGGTCCGGAAACGACGCGCGAGGGTCGACCGGCCGGTGCGGATCAGCGGTGCGATCGGTCGAGGCCATGGGCGGCTGATTCTAGGCGGCCACCCGCCCGCGCCGGGGAGGCTCAGTGGGTCTAGCGCGCGTTGATTGCGGGCAGCCGCTCGGCCGGCGTGGCCGAGCGCCGGGCGCTGAGTGCCTCGAGCTGACGGAGCAAGGTGTCGCGGGCGGCGAGCGGGTTCGGGCCGAGTCGTCGTACCGTGCTCGCGCCCGTGTCGGGCACCGCGCCGCGGTAGTCGAAGATCGCCGTCTGCTGCGCGACCGAACGCACGGAGTACACCAGGCGTCCGAGGGCGTCGAGCGAGATGCCGCGGCCGGCCAGCACGACCGCCCGGGGGGCGAGCGCCGGGAGCGCCCGGACCAGTCGGGTGGGGGCGATCGCGGTCGACAGCGCCAGCGTACGGATGCCCGCGCGGCGGAGCATCAGCTCGAGCGCCTGGGCGTACAGGGAATCGAGCTCCAGCGGAGCCGAGGCGTCGAGCACGAGTACGCCGGTGTTGCGGGTCGCCGGTGGTGCCAGCCGCTTGAGCGCCGACAGCCAGCCGGTGGCAAAACGCCAGCCGAATTCGTACTCCGGCGTGCTGAACTTCTCGTCGGCGTGCGCGCTCACGCCCTCGAGCAGGACCTCCTCGACCGTGCGCTCAACCGAGCGCAGCGCGAGGCTCTCTTCGAGCAGCCCGTTGGCCTTCTCCTCGTCGAAGGCGGCAAACGCGGTGGCCAGCCGCGAGCCCGAGGACGGTCCCTCGCCGCGCTGGCGCGCCAGCGCGATGGCCGACGAGACGTTGTGGGTTTCGGCCAGAGTCGCCCGCAGCGATTCGATCTCGCCGAGGTCGTACTGCCGGTGGCCGCCGGGTGAGCGGCGGGGGCGGGGGAAGCCGTAGCGGCGCTCCCAGCTGCGGAGGGTGTTGGGGCTCACGCCGAGCATCACGGCCGCGGCGTTTGTGCGAATTCCAGTCATTGCGCTGCAGTAAACGGGCTTTGTGTGGGTTGACGCAAGGCGCGCAAGGCAACCTGCAATTCCTCACTATTCCAACACGACCAGGGCGGCCTGGGGCGCCCCGCAGCTGGTGATCCGCGCGGTCAGGCGGATCCCGAAGGTGTTGGCCGGGCGGACCACGGTGGTCCTCGTGCCGCTGTCGCCGCGTGCGGCCCAGGCCACGGCCGTCGACAGGCTGGTGCCGGTCTTCTCCTCGGCGTTGGCCGGCATCAGCAGGGCGGTGACGTGCTGGTTGACCACGTCCGGCTCGGTCGTGGCGAGTAAGCGCTCGGCGGCTTCGGACACTGCACAAACCGCCAGCGTGCGGTCGAGGATGAGGAACGCGTCGCCCACCTTTGGGGCAACATCGGCGCGAGATTCGAGGATCAGGCCGAGGCCGCAGTCGGCGCACACCCGGGAGGGGGCGGCTGCCGGCGGGTGCGCGCCGCAGTGGCCGCAGAAAGAGATGACCGGAGCTGGGGCTTCGTGCTCGAGCGGCGTCACCAGATGGAGCGCCGGGCGCCCGCGCGTGAATGCCACTAGCGGCTACCCCGGGCGGCTCGCTGGACCTGCGGCTGTGCGGCGGGTGGCGAGGATGCGATCGCCTGATCGGACTCGAGCAGCTCGAGCAGCGTGCGCTGGGCGTCGCCCGCGCCGGCCGGCAGCACGGTGGTGCCCGTCGCGCGGACCCGGGGTCGCTCAGCGCCGCGGCGATATACCGCCAGCGGCATCGGCCCGACCGCGAGCCGGATCGCGTAGGCCCAGCGCGCGACCGTGTCGTCGTCGAGGTGGCCGCCGGCCACCACCACGAGGTTCGGCCGGTGCACCGTGGCCGCGTCGCCGATTCCGGCCACCCCGCGGGCCGACAGGCTCAGCACCTTGACACCGGCCCGGACCAGGAACAGCTCGAGCGCCCGGATGTACGGGGTGTCGCGGTCGAGCTCGTCGCGGGAAGCATCACCGACCACGATCGAGACCTCGCGGACGGGTGGCGGGGTCAGTCGGGTGGCGCGCCGCAGCCAATCCCCCGCCCAGTGGGCCGCAAACGCCCACGCAGCCGACTCGACCGAGTAGCGCCGGGTGATCTCGTCGAGCGTGGGCAGCAGCACCTCCTCGACGGAACGTTCCACCGAACGCAAGGCCAACGCAGCCTCGATCGCGGCGTCCGCGCGCTCGCGCTCGTAGGAGACCAGGGCACCGACCAGGGAGTTGGCGTCCGCAGCCAGCCCTTCACGGGCGCGTGAGATGGCCGAGGAGATCGACAGGCCCTCCTGGAGGGCGTCCCTCAACGCGGCGACTTCGCCGTGCGTGAAAAGCCTATGCTTGCCGGGGGAGCGCTGCGGCTTGGGGAAGCCAAACCTGCGCTCCCATGCCCGCAAAGTGTTCGGGCTCACGTTCAGGAGCGCTGCCGCCTCGCTCGTCTTGAGATAGCGCATGCGCAGTTAAAGGAACGTAGACGTTGCTATTTCGACTTAGGTGTTGCCCTACTAGATACCCCGTCATAGAATTGCACAAGTTTTCGCCGGAAGTGGCCCCTAAATCTCCAACTTTCCTGGCGATTGAGCAGTAACCGAAGGGCTCGCCCCCGTCCCTTCGGACCCGATGGGAGGAAAACATGGCGTGGCGCCTCACCTGAGCTGACGTCCAGCATCACGTCGGTCGGAAATTGCGGCAATCCTGGTGTTTCTGGAGCCGAAGCGGTACCGTGCGCTCGTGAGCGATGACCGTCCCATGCGGTCGCATGCTCTTCGCCCGCGGTTGGCGCTGGGATTGGCCTGCGCTTTTCTGGTTGGTTGCATGGCGTGGGCAGCGATCGTCGCGTCCCGCGATCATCTCGCGGGGCTATCCGTTGTGCTCGCCATTGCCGCGGTCATGGCGGGCCTCGGCGTCGTCGAGGTACGCCAGGGCATCAACGTCTCTGGATCGTTCCTCGTGTACATCCTCGCCGGGGCTTTCCTAGGCCCTGCGTCCGCGTTTGTCGCGGCCGTGGTCTCCGAGGTCGCGGCGACCAGGGTGAGCCGGACCCGGCGTGAGATCTTCGTGTTCAACCTGGTGGCGGCCGGATTCACCGCGCTCCTGGCTGGCACCCTGATCCGCGACGTCGCGCCCGCGGACCATCGCGCCGGGTTCTATCTTGTCCTGGCCGGGTTGGCGCTGGTCATGCTCGAGTTGACCTGGTTGATTGTCGCCGGGCTTGACGTCCTGTTCGAGGGCTACCGGAACACGCTCAGCCCGCGGCATGTGGTGGAAAACCTGCCCGGCGCCGTGATCAACGTGGCGCTGGCGGTCGCGGGCGCGGCGATCTACGTTGAGGTGGGGGTGGCTGGCATCGCCTTCGCCCTCGCCGCGGTCCTGGCCTTTTCATACATGGCCTACCTGCTGGCCCAATCCCGCGCGCGCACCGAGCAGTACGTGTCGCTGTCCTGGGGCGTGCTGGCCGGCCTGCTGCGCGCGCTCGACACGCGCGACCAGCGTGCGGCGCGCCACGCGGCGGCGGTGGCCCGGTTCGCCCGCGACATGGCCGAGCAGGTCGGGATGAGCGAGCACGATCAGGAGCTCGCCCACACCGCGGGGCTGCTGCACGACATCGGTCACTTTGCGCTGTCGGATCGTGTGGCCGAGCGGGGCCGCACGCTCAACGAGGAGGATTGGGTCGCGATCCAGCGTCATCCCGAGCTCGGGGCCGAGATGCTGCGCGATCTCGGGATGTACGGGCCGGTGGCCGAGATCGTGCTCGCCCACCACGAGCGGATCGACGGCCGGGGATACCCCAACGGCCTGGTGGGCGAGGAGATCCCGGAGATCGCCAAGATCATCGCGGTGGCCGAGGTGTACGACACGCTCACCGCCGCCGACACCTACCGGACGCGGATGAGCTCCTTCGAGGCATTGAACGAGCTGCGCCGCGTGGCGGGAACTCAGCTCGACGAGGGCTATGTCGAGGTGCTGGCCGGCCTGCTCAGCGGCGAAGGGGTCGAATACCGGCACGCGGACGCGGCCAACTTCGACTCCGAGCTCGACATGGAGCGACGCATCAAAGAGGCGCGGGCGAGCTGACCGGCGCAGTCAGCGAACGCAGTACGTCGTGGGATTGACCAGGGCAGGGGCGTCGCGCCGGCGAGCAGACCCCGGCGCGTTGCCCTACCACGAGACTCGGTTAGCTGACCAGACGTTCCTGATGCTGGTGCTGACCGGCGCGCCGCTGCTGGAGCGTCTCCAGGAACTGCTCGATCTGCTCGACGCTGAAGCGCCGCTGCCCACCGGGGGTCCGGTAGGACTCGAGGTAACCCATATCGGCCCAGCGGCGAATCGTGCCGAGCGATACCCCGAGTGCATTGGCGGCTTGCGAGGTCGACAAACCGAGGGGACTGTGCCTCATTTGTTCCATACCTGGCATTTCAGAGCTATTTGCAAAGGTTGCCGCGCTATATGCAGCAATTGCACAACCTTTGCTCTGAAGCGAGAGGACAAGCAGCCCGTTCGGCAGGGGCGTTGCAGCTGCGACCATGTGACCCTGCCAGCCCCGATGCGACTCAGGCTCTATCACCATCACGACGGCGCCCGCATAGCCTACCGCGAAACGGGCACAGGTCCGGCCCTGGCATTGCTGCATTCGCTCGGTCTCTCGCACCGGGAATGGGAGCCGATCGTCGGAGAGCTGTCCTCGCGCTTTCGGGTCGTGCTCCCGGACCTCCCGCTGCACGGGGACTCCGAGGACCGTCCCCGCCATCCCTACACCCCGGATTGGCTGACCGAGGTGATCGCGGGGTTCTGTCGCGAGGTGGCGGGCGCGCGGCCGCTGCTGGCCGGCCACGACATTGGCGCGGAGCTGGCGTTGCGGGCGATCGTCACCGGGCGCCTGGAGCCCGCCAGACTGGTGCTGCTTCCCAACCGGCTCCACCGCCGCGACGAGTTCGCCGGAAAGCGCGCGGTTTGGCGGATCGTCTGTCGGGCGGCCGCCGTGCCCGGCCTCGATCGGGCGATGGCTCGCGGAGCGACGCTCGTGTTCCGACCCTCGGTGGGCGAGCGGCTCTCCGCCCAGGCCAACCCGGCGGCCCGTGACCTGATGCGCCACGCCTTCGCCGACGTTTCCGGCAACGGCAACCGCGCGCGCTCGTGGGCCAAGTTCGCCCGCCGCTGGCCGGTCGAGCCTCAGCGCCAGCTACTCGATGCTTACCCGCGGATCGACGCGCCGGTTCTGCTGCTGTGGGCCGACGAGGATCCGGCCCATCCCCCAGTAGGCGCCTACGAGGCACTCGATCTGTTGCCCAACGCCCAGCTGCGCACCCTGCCGGCCACCGGCTTCCTGATGGCGTATGACGACCCGGTCGGCGTGGCGCGCGAGCTGATCTCGTTCTTCGGGTAGCGGTGGTGGCGACATGTCTGGCAATCGCTTGCACAGATTGCCTTCTTGGTGGCGGATAGGATCCGGCGATGGGAGCGGGCTGCATCGATTTTGTGCTCACCGAGCACCCGCCGGCCGTAACCCGCGTCGTCGAGCGTGATTACGAGGACATCCGACGTCGATTGGAGCGGCTTGCCGGGATGCGCGTGCGCTCGCGGTGCTACGCCGACGTCGGTAACTTCGATGGTGCCGATGCGGTGGTGCTGAGCGGATCGTTCGCGCCGTGGGCGGTTCACGATTCGGCCGCGATCACCCGACTGGGAGAGGACCTTGCGGGTTTCCGGGGCCCCGTGCTGGGGATCTGCGCGGGGATGCAGCTGCTGGCGATGTTCGCCGGTGGCGCGGTCGCTCGACGGGCGCGCCCGGACGTCGGCTTCGGCCCGGTTGCAGTCGTGGGGATCGATGGGCTGTTGGCTGGACTGGGGCCTACGGTCACGGTCTACAAGCATCATGCTGACGACGTGGTGGCGGTGCCGGATGAATTCGTGGTCCTGGCACGTAGCGAGGACTGCGCGGTGGAGGCGTTCTCGGCGCCCGGCCGCCTGTGGTGGGGCACTCAGTTTCACCCTGAGCGCTTCGACGCCGAGCATCCGGATGGCGCTTTCGTGCTGCGCAATTTCTTCGCGCTCGCCGGGGCATGGGAGCCACCAGTGCTGCTCGAGCACGAGTAGGCGGCGCGACACCTGCGTGGCTCCCCGACATTCGGGCGGCCCCGGGCAGGGCGTGTTGCTTTATTCTCAATCCTTGTTGGAAATTTGACACCGATCCGGGGTAGTTGCATCGTGGGTTCGCGCATCAGCACCAAACCCGGATCCGAGTCCGGCCGAGCCACAGCGAGGAGCGGAGCGATGGACGAGGACGCAGCCGCGACACGACCCGGTCCGATGGAGCGGCCTGTAGAAGGCCCAGGGTTCTGCGCCGAGGGCTATCTATTCGAAATCGAGCGGCGCGGGCGTCTCCAGCCCGCCACCTTCGTGCCCGACGTGGTCCTCGAGCACCCGGAGTTCGCGGACGAGCTCTGAACGGCATGTCCCCTCGCCTTCCGTCCTCAGCTCCGTTACTCGTGGTGGGCGCCGGCGTGCACGGCCTTTCGACCGCGTGGCATCTCGCCGCTACCGGTCAACGCGTGCTCGTCGTCGACAAGCAAGGGATCGGAGCGGGCGCCTCCGGCATCGCCTGTGGGGTGATCCGCAACAACTACTTCCAGCCGGCCATGTCCGAGCTGATGGCCGCATGCGTCGAGATCTGGGAATCCGATCCGGATGCCTTCCACTACCACGGCACCGGGTACATCGCGCTCGGCCCACTGGCGCAGGAGAGCGAC
>JAFAYP010000235.1 GCA_019240305.1 Solirubrobacterales bacterium | reverse complement strand
CTCCTCGATCTCCTCCCCGCGCTCGTCCCCTTCGCCCAGCTCGCGCCGAATCTGCTCGAGCTGCTGGCGCAGGACGTACTCGCGCTGGTTGCGCCCCATTTCCTCGCGGGCACGTTGGCCGATCGCCAGGATCTCGCGCTCACGCTCCAGGTATCCCAGCACCAGCCGCAGCCGCTCGGCGGGAGCGAGGGCATCGAGAACCGCCTGTTGATTGGCCGGCGGGAGGTTCAGGTTCGCCGCGATCAGATCGGCCAGCCGTGCGGGCGTCGGCATGTTGGCGGCGACCACGGCGAGCTCGTCAGGCAAGGACTGATTGAGCTGCACGATCTGCTGAAACGCCGTGAGCGCACTGCGAGCCAGCCCCTCCACTTCCAGCGAGTTCTCTTCGGGTGCCTGCACGACGTGGATACGCGCGGTGGGGTAGGGCTCGGTTGCCACCAGCTGGTCGAGCTGGATGCGCGCCTGTCCGCGCAAGAGCAGTTGAAGGCCACCGTCCGGCAGTCGCAACATGCGCAGGATCTGGGCAGCAGTGCCAGTACGCGATATGGCCATCGGATCGAACGAATCGCTCGGCTGCGTACGCCAGAACATGCCGATCGGCTGATTCTCGAGCGCTGCGTTGTCGACCAATGTGACCCAGGGCGCACCACTCACTACCAGTTGAAGCACCATCCCCGGAAAGAGCACGGCATTATCGATTGGCAGGAGCGGTAGGATTTCTGGGACCTGCACCGGGTCGTCGGCTCGTTCGGTGGTAGGAGCCATGCTCATAGTGAACCTCCATCCGCTTGTGCGATGATCACACGTCGCACGGACTGCTGTGTAAAGGGCAGCATGACCTCGAGCAACCCGTTGCGATAGTGCGCCTCGACGCGTTCCGGATCGACTGGTGTCGTCGTCGGGACTTCGATCCGGAATGGACCACTGGTGATCTCCATGCGGTGAATCTGCACCAATCCAGCCGGTGCTTCGAGCCGGCGTGTTCCCTGAATCTGTACAATCGCCGGCTGAGCATACACCTGAAGCTGGTCCAGGTTCATGCCGGCCAGCTCGGCGACGAGCAGGAGTGCGTCCCTGGTTTCGTAGATGTTCAACGGCGGTCGCCATAGCCGTGGCTCAAACAGCGCGAACGGTTGCCGGATGGCGACGACATGGATCGCTGATTTCTGACGATTACTCATGTGCTTCTCTGTTCCTTACACCTGGTCGTTCCACTCGGCCTCGACCCACGACGCTTGGCGGCGTGAGCTGCGGGCACTGCGTGCCGCCAATTCCAGCCGACGGATCTCGGCTTGCAAGGTCCGAATGCGACGGCGCATTCGCAGGATGATCGCGATGGCCGGGTGATCAAGGCCAAGGTCCTCGCGTAGTCGCCGTACCCGCCGCAGCTCAGCCAGCTCGGCTTCGTCATAGCCCTCGGATGACGGCGTAATCAGCTCCTGGGCGGCATAGTCCCAGACGATACGGACATCGAGATGGGTCGCCGCTGCGGCTTCGTCGGCGTCGAGTAGGTGCCTTCTGGGTGGCTGCTGGTTGCTCATGCCTCGCTCCCTCTATTTGTTGTGGTAGGTTCGGGCGAGCTCGCGCAGGCCCTCCAGCTCGGCATCGCTCAACGGCTCGGGGAGGACGATCTTGATGCGCGTATACATATCGCCGCGATCCTCCGGGCGTTCGAGGCGCGGCATACCCTTGCCACGAATCCGGAAGGCCCGATCGACTTGGGTGCGCGGTGGAATCTTCAGATTGACCGAGCCGTCGATCGTCGGGACTCTCACCTCACCGCCGAGTGCCGCCGTATAGAAATCCACCCGAAGGTCCGCTCTGAGGTCGTCGCCATCACGCTCGAAGACCGGATGCGGTAGCACCACGACGTTGAGATACAGGTTTCCGGTAGGACCGCCGGCAACACCTGGCGTGCCCTGTCCGGCGAGGCGAACTCGCGAGCCGGTACGCACTCCCCGTGGAATGCGCGCTTCGATCCGCCGGTCGCCGATCTGAATACTGCGCGTCGCCCCGTGAAAGGCTTCCTCAAGCGTGATCTCGACCTCGACCTCGGCGTCACGCCCGCGACGCGGGCGTGGCTCGCGCCCGCGGCCTGCCGTTCCTCCTTCGCCGCGGCCATACATCGAGCTGAAGAAGTCCGAGAATGGACTATCGCCGCCGAACAGATCTTCGAGGTCCTCAGGTGAGACATAGGTGCCTTCCGAGGTAGTGTACGTCTGGCCCCCCGGGTATCCTCGTGGCGTTCCGCCTCCCGCCCCGGCTTGGCTCCAGTTGAAATCAGCGTATCCCGATGGTGGGCCACCACGCTGCTGCCAGCGTTGGTACTGTTCCCGCATCTGGTCGTACTGGCGACGACGCTCGGGGTCGTTCAGCGCCTGGTAGGCCTCGTTGATCTCCTTGAAGCGCTCCTCGGCCTGTGTATCGCCCGGATTGACATCCGGGTGGTGCTGGCGCGCCAGCTTGCGATAGGCATCGCGGATCGCCTGATCGTCGGCATTGGGCGCCACTCCTAAGGCGGCGTAATAGTCTTTGTAATCCATTCTGACCTACTGCCTCGCTCCAATGCAGCTAGCTGCCGTGCGTGCTTCCGGTGGACCTGGTGAGATTTGCTCAGGCTGCTACTTCCCTGGCCTGAGCGGCCTTGCGAAAGACGAACCGGTCATCGGGATCGACGTCGACCACAATCGTGTCCCCTTCGCGGAACTCACCTTGCAACAGCCGCATCGCCAGCTCGTTCTGGATGCGCTGCTGGATCACGCGCTTGAGTGGCCGCGCGCCAAACACCGGATCGTATCCTTCCTCGGCCAAGCGATGGCGCGCCGCCTCGGTGATCTCCAGTGTGATCTTGCGATCCTCGAGCATTTTGTGCAGCCGTCGAAGCTGGATCTCGACGATCTGACCAAGATGCTCGCGGCTCAGGGGCCGGAAAATGATCACCTCGTCGATGCGATTCAGGAATTCGGGCCGTAAATGGTTGCGCAGCTCTTCCATCACCCGCTGGCGAATCGCCTCCTGGGCCGTGTCCTGACGGGTCATGTCCTGGATGATCGGACTACCGATGTTCGAGGTCATGATGATGATCGTGTTGCGGAAGCTGACCACGCGGCCCTGACCATCGGTGAGGCGGCCATCGTCGAGAATCTGAAGCAGCACGTTGAAGACATCGGGGTGAGCCTTTTCGATCTCGTCGAACAACACCACACTATAGGGCCTGCGACGTACCGCCTCGGTGAGCTGGCCGCCCTCTTCATAGCCGATATAGCCTGGAGGCGCCCCGATCAGTCGTGCGACGGTATGTTTCTCCATATACTCGGACATATCGAGGCGGACCATCGCCTGCTCGTTGTCGAAGAGGAACTCGGCCAGCGCACGTGCCAGTTCAGTCTTGCCCACACCGGTCGGACCGAGGAACAAGAACGAGCCAAGTGGGCGGTTCGGATCCTGGAGGCCAGCCCGAGCGCGACGGATTGCGTCGGCGACCGCGCGGACAGCCTCCTCCTGGTCGACCAGACGTTGGTGGAGCCGATCCTCCATCTTGACCAGCTTCTCGACTTCGCCTTCGAGCAGCCGGCTGACCGGCACGCCGGTCCAGCGCGAGACCACCTCGGCGATGTCTTCGGCATCGACTTCGGTCTTAAGCAGCGGTTTGTCGCCAGCGCCAACTTGCGCCTCGGCCTGAGCCAGCTCCTGTTCGAGCTGCGGCAGCCGGCCGAACTGCAGCTCGGCGGCCTTATTGTAGTTGTACTCGCGCTGAGCTGCCTCGATCTCGGTGCGCACTTGGTCGAGCTCTTCCTTGATGTTGCGCTCGCGCTGGCGCGCCTCGCGCTCGCGCTGTAACTGGGCCTCCAGGGCACTGCGCTGCTCGCGCAGGTTCGCCAGCTCCTGCTCAAGCTTCTGGAGGCGCTCCTGGCTGGCCGGGTCGCGCTCCTTCTTGAGCGCCTCGCGCTCGATTTCGAGCTGCATCATGCGGCGTTTGAGGTCGTCGAGCTCGCGTGGATCGCTGGTGATCTCCATACGCAAGCGTGCCGCTGCTTCATCGATCAGGTCGATCGCCTTGTCCGGCAGGAATCGGTCGGTGATATAACGATCCGAGAGCACAGCTGCCGCGACGATCGCGCCGTCGGTGATCCGAACACCATGGTGCGTTTCATAGCGCTCTTTGAGGCCGCGCAGGATCGAGATCGTATCCTCGACGCTGGGCTGCTCGACTATCACCGGCTGGAAGCGGCGCTCCAGCGCGGCATCCTTCTCGATGTATTTGCGGTACTCGTCGAGCGTCGTGGCTCCGATCAGGCGGAGCTCGCCACGCGCCAGCATCGGCTTCAGCATATTCGAGGCATCCATCGACCCTTCAGCCGCGCCGGCACCGACAACCGTGTGCAGCTCGTCGATGAACAGGATGATGTCGTCCCGCTCTTCGATCTCCTTGAGCACAGCTTTGAGCCGCTCCTCGAACTCGCCGCGATACTTGGCACCGGCGACCAACGCGCCCATGTCGAGCGAGATGACCTTTTTGTTCTTGAGTGCCTCGGGCACATCACCCCGCACGATACGCTGGGCCAGCCCCTCGACGATTGCTGTCTTACCGACGCCGGGCTCACCGATCAGCACTGGGTTGTTCTTGGTGCGCCGGCTCAGGATCTGGATAACCCGACGGATCTCTTCGTCGCGCCCGATCACTGGATCGAGCTTGCCCTGACGCGCCAGCTCGGTCAGGTCGCGCCCGTACTGCTCTAGGGCCGCATATGTGCCCTCCGGATTGGCACTGGTGACGCGCTGGGTCCCACGAACGTCGCGTAGTGCTGCTAGCAGTGT
>JAFAYP010000530.1 GCA_019240305.1 Solirubrobacterales bacterium | reverse complement strand
GCGCGGTCGTGACCCCGGCCAGCAGGCTGCACATCACCCCGGCGGTGATCGAGCGCTCCGCGATCAGCGGGGCTGCGCACAGCACCGCGAGTAGCAGCAGGATGCGGTAGCGACGGGTCAGCGAGGTTCGCCACACACGGGCGCCGTACCACAGACCGCCGGTCATGCTGCCGAGGCTCCACAGGGCCAGGAGCAGACCGGAGGCGGGACGCGAACCCGCATGCAAGGCAAGCGAGGGTAATCCCACCTCGATCGCACCGAGACCGGCGCCGGTCAGCGCCACCGGTCCGAGCAGGGCGCGCAGCTCCGGACTGGCAAGCGCGGAAGCGCGACCGGCCCGGCTCCCGGTGGCTTCGGCTCTGGAGCGGAGCAGCGGTGAGCGGAGGAACAGCGCGGTGCCCGACAGGCACAGCGCGCCGAGCATGGCCACCGCGACGGCAGGTGAGCTGAGCCCGACGAGCAGCGCCACGACCAGCGGGCCGACCATCCAAAGCACCTCCTGGACGACCGCCTCGAGCGCGTAGGCGGTCTCGCGCGTATCAGGATCCTCGAACAGCTCGCGCAGGAGGACCCGCACCACCGGGGCGATCGGGGGCAGGAGCGCCCCGACCATCGCGGCGAGCAGGACGAGCACGGCGGCCGGGGCGTGCGCGTCTGCGGCCAGGACCAACAGCACATAGAAGACCGCCTGCCCGGCGGCCAACGGCACGAGCACGCGGCCGCGGCCGTGGTGGTCGACCCGGCGGCCCAGAAGCGGAGCGCAGCCCGCGGTGGCGAACGCCGAGGCGCCCACGGCCAGTCCGGCCACGGCGTAGGAGTGAGTGGCGCCGCGCACGAGCAGCAGCACGGCCAGCGGCGCCATGCCCTGGGGCATGCGGGCGACCAGCGCGCTGGCGAACAGGCGCGTCGCGCCAGGCAGCGAGAGCACGGTCTGGTACTTCGAGAGCATCGCCACCGAGCCTATCGTGGGCCCTCACCTCTACGATGGGCCGGCCGTGAGCCGAGAAGTGCTGAACGATCTGGAGGTACTCGAGCGGCTCGTGCCGGTGGCCGGCCGGGACGTGGTCGACGTCGGGTGCGGTGGCGGCGCGCTGGTGCGTGCGCTGGCCGCCCGGGGGGCCCGCATGACCGGCGTGGAGATCTCCGAGGAGCAGCTGGCGGCTGCGGTGCGGGACGACGACCGGGGCGGGGCGCAGTATGCCGTGGGCATGGGTCAGCAGCTGCCGCTGCCGGACGGCTCCGTGGACGTGGTGGTGTTCATGCGGACGCTGCACCACGTACCGATCGAGGAAATGGGGAACGCGCTCGGCGAGGCGCGCCGGGTGCTGCGCCCGGCCGGCGTGGTGTATGTGGCCGAACCGTTGGCCGAGGGCGATTTCTTCACGCTGACCAGCGTCGTCGAGGATGAGCGCGAGGTGCGCGCGGCCGCTCAGCGGACGCTGGCGGACGCCGCGGCGGCGCGGCTCGAGCGAGCGGAGCCGTTCGAGTACGACGCGCGTGTGTGCCTGGCCGGCGTGCAGGCACTGCGGGCCCGGGTGGTGAGCGTCGATCCCGCGCGCGCCCCGCTGTTCGACGAGCGTGCCGACGAGCTGGCCTCCCTGTTCGCTCGGCTTGGGGAGCCCGGGCCACGCGCCGACGAGCGCTGCTTCATGGTGCCGATGCGGGCCGACGTGCTGACCCCCGCCCCCGCCGTCTCCGCGACCTAGCTGGCCTAGGGCGTGAGGTCGTAGGGGAACGCACCGGTCAGCGACTCGGCGCCGTCCTCGGTGACCACCAGCAGGTCCTCCACCCGCGCCCCACCGAGCGAGCGGACCACGGTACCCGGCTCCACCGCGATCACGTCGCCCGCGATCAGCGGATCGAGCCCGGTGCGGCCGAGCATCGGGGCCTCGTGAACCATGAGGCCGACTCCGTGCCCGAGCCCGTGGTAGAAGCCCTCGCGCAGGGCCTCGCCCGGCGCCTTGGTGCGCGCGGTGGGATGACCCGCCGCCTCGAACACATCGCAGGCGATCCCGTACGCCTCCACGCCGGCGACCCCCGGCCTGACCGCGGCGCACGAGTGCTCGTGGGCCTCGAGGACCAGCGCGTAGAGCTGGGCCAGCGCGCCGCTGACCTCGCCGCGCACGAACGTGCGGGTCATGTCCGACCAGCAGCTCGATTCCTCGTCGCGCGGCCACAGATCGATCTCGATCGGCGTATCGGCGGGCAGCGGTCCCGATCCGGGATCGTGCCCGATGGCCGCGGCGGGCCCCATGGCCCTGACGATGATCTCGGCCGGCGCCGGGGCGCCCGCCCGACTGCAGACCTCGCGGATCCGCTGCCGCAGCGCTTCTGAGGTCAGACGCTCGCCGCTGCGCCACAGCTCGCCGCCGTGGATCTCGGCCTGCCGAAGCATCGTTGCCGCCTCGCCCATGGCATCGAGTGCGGCCCGGCTGGCGCGGCGGATTCCCGCCATCTCGGCTTCCGTCTTGACGCGCCGGCGGTCGGTGAACGTCGCGTCGTCGGGCGTGAGCTCGATGCCGGCGGCCCGCAGCCGATCCGCGATGGCCACCGGGAACTCGGGCGGCACGAGCGCGCTCTGCAGGCCGACCCGGGCGGCCGCACGGACGCACATCTCCTGCTCGATCTCGAGCCACGAGCGACCCTCGGCGATCAGCTCGTCACGGCCGAGCGTGTCGACCAGCAGCCGCTCGAGCTCCGGTGCGGCGGCCGCGATGCGCGCGTCTTCCAGCGAGTTGGTCACGACCACCCGGCGGCCATTCGACTCGAGATACAGGAACGGGTCGCCGATGCCCAGTGGGACCTCGTGGCGCAGCTCCGGGGAGGTTTCGGTGTCGCCCCAGATCAGCAGGTTCACGGGTTTGAAGCTTGGCACGCCGGCGCTCACGACGCCGGGAAGGCCGGGAGCCGGCGGATTTCCGGCACGAGCAGCAGCGACAGCGCAGCCGCCACCAGCAGCCCGGCCGCCGTCCACAGCGCGGCATCGATCCCGATCGCGCCGGCGATCGGGCCCCAGACGGCCAGTCCGATCGGGTCGAGGGCCAGGGAACCGAACCAGTCGTAGGAGCTCACCCGCGACAGGGACTCCGCTGGGACGTGACGCTGCAACGTGGTCTCCCACAGCGTGTTGCCGAGCATCATCCCGAGTCCGGCCAGCAGCGCCCCGACGGCGATCAGCGCCAGCCAGCGCGTCACCGCGAGCGCCAGCAGGGGAGCGGCGACCAACGGCGCGGTGGCGGCCACGACCAGCATCGGGCGTCGCGGTCTCAGCCGCAGCGCGAGGATCCCGCCGACGATCGTGCCCGCGCCCATCGCCGACACGAGCAGGCCCCATGCCGCGGCGCCGCCAAGGCTCCGGTGCGCGATCACCGGCCCCAGAACCTTGTAGGCCCCGAAGAACAGGTTCCCCAGCGACGCCCACAACACGAAGCTCCACAGCCAGCGGCGCGAGCGAAAGGCGCTCCAGCCCTCGCGCAGATCGGTGAGGAACGTGGCCGGGACATCCGGGCGCCGTCGGGTCACCCCGCGCAGTCCGACCAGCAGCGCCGCGCTCGCGGCGAAGGTCAAGGCATCGATTCCGAGCGCCCAGCCCGGGCCGGCGGCGGCCACCAGCACGCCCGAGAGCAGCGGCCCCAGCAGCTCGCCGCCCGAGAACGCGGTCGCTCGCAGGCCGTTGGCCTCGGCCAGCTGCTCGGGGGCGATCACCTCGGGGAGCAGTCCGGTCGTGGCCGGCGCGGCGAACCCGCTGCCGGCGCCGGTCACCCCAGCCAGCAGGCCGATGACCAGAACGCTGGGGCGGCCGAGGATGAGCCAGGCGGCGAGGGTCCCCTGGCTGACCAGCCGGACGAGGTCAGCGCTGACCAGCACGATCCGGCGCGAGGTGCGATCGGCCACCACGCCGCCGATCAACAGGCAGGCGATCAGCGGCAGCGCCCGCATCGCCAGCACCGCCCCCACCTGGGTGGCCGTGCCGCCGAGCTCGATGACCGCGAACGCAAGCGCCACCGTGACCATCCGGTCGCCGAACATCGAGATCGCCTGCGCGGCGAAG
>JAFAYP010000505.1 GCA_019240305.1 Solirubrobacterales bacterium | reverse complement strand
CTGATCACCCGCGGCGATCGCGTTGTCGATCGCGGTGATCTGCGTAGCCGTGTCACCGTCGGTCGTGCCGGCGGACACGCTCAGGTTGACGCCCTTGGTGGCCGCGTCCTTCTTGGCCGCCTGCTCCATCCACACGAAGTACGGATTAGAGAATGTCTTCAAAATCAACGCGACCTTCACCTTGCCGCCGCTCGATCCGCCGCTGCTCGATCCGCCGCTGCTCGACGTACTGCTCGTCGCGGAAGCAGCGGCATTCGAGGCTGAGCCGCTACTGCTCGAGCTACTCGAGCCACAGGCCACGATCGCCATGGACGCCGCGACGGCGATCGCAGCGACCGCGAGCCTGCGGCGGCGGGGCCGCCCACAACCAAATCCCGACATTCTTCCTTCCCTCTCTTCCCGTTGTTGGGTCCCTAGCCGCCACCGGCGGCATCTGATCGATACCACCTGAGACAACGTTGTCCCAGACCACCCTAGGGATCGCACAGTGGTTTGTCAAGCCTAGAAACCACGGTCCCTTTTGTTTATAGTCATGCGCAACCGAGGCCGCGAGGAAACGTTGTCCCAAGACCCAACGCCTGTCGTTCAGGAATCGTCAGCCACCGATGGGTTCCGTCCACGGCCGACCATGCGAGACGTGGCGGCGCTCGCGGGAGTCAGCCTGAAGACCGTCTCGCGCGTCATCAACGGCGCGGTGACGGTCGACCCGGAGCTCGCGGTGCGTGTCAACCGCGCGGCGGCCGCGCTCGACTACCGGCCCAACTTGACCGCGCGCAGCCTCCGCAGCGGCAGCGGCCGAACACGGACAATCGGCGTCCTGCTCGAGAACATCGCCAACCCGTTCTCCTCGACAATGCACCGCGCGATCGAGGACGCGGCCGGCGCGCGCAGCATCGCGGTACTCGCCGCCAGCCTCGACGAAGACCCACGGCGCGAGCGAACACTCGCCCTGGCGCTGACCTCGCGCCGAGTCGACGGACTGATCGTCGTGCCCGCCGGCGACGACCAGAGCTACCTCGCCAACGAGCAGCGCTCCGGGCTGAGCATCGTGTTCGCCGACCGGCCCCCCAGCCTGCTCCGCGCCGACTACGTGTCGTCCGACAACCCCGGCGGTGCCGCCATCGGCGTCACACACCTGATCGACTCCGCCCACCGACGGATCGCGTTCCTCGGGGACCGACACTCGATCGCCACCGCCCGCGAAAGATTTAACGGCTACCGCGCCGCCCTCACCCGAGCCGGAATCGAGTACGACGAAGCACTCGTCCGGTGGGACCTGCACGACGAGGAAACCGCGCTCGAAGCGACGCGCGAGCTACTGCAGCGGCAACCCGCTCCCACCGCCCTGTTCACCAGTCAGAACCTGATCACGATCGGCGCGATCCGCGCATTGCGCGCCTTGGGCCTCGAGCACCACATCGCACTCGTGGGCTTCGATGACCTCCCGCTCTCGGACCTGCTCAACCCGGCCGTCACCGTCGTCGCACAAGACCCGGCAGCGATCGGCACATCCGCATCCGAGCTGCTCTTCTCCCGGATGGACGGAGACGACTCGCCCCCGCGGCTCCGAACGATCCAGACACGCCTGCTCATACGCGGCTCCGGCGAGATCCCGCCATCGCACTGACCGATCACCCAGACCACCTGCAAACTCACCTCGGCAACCGGCATCGAGCCGCCGACGGGTGCGTGCCCCCCGCATGTCGACAATGACTGCGGCGCTCAAGCGCGAACAGGCACTCGCCAGCGTTCGAGGAATTCCATCGTGCGCTCGAGCGGAATGGCGTGAAGCACGTGGCCGTTACGCCCATGCATGGTCGTTGCGCAGAACAGTGCGTTCAGCGATGCCTCCTCGGTGGCGTCCGCGACCGCCTCGAACACCAGGTCCAACGGAGCTCCCGCGGTCCAGAACTGCCCGCCGCGAAGGAGCCGTACGTCGTCGATCGGTGATTCCCCCTCCCGCGGGATGAGGTTGGCGGTCGAGAAGGCCAGCGCGATCTCGCCAGAGCCGTCGTTTGCGCAGGAGCCCGTGCGTGCGAGCCCAGCATCTGCCCGCCGAGCGAGCCGGCGTAGCTGGCCGGGATGCAGTGGCACGTCGGTGGCGATCACGACGATGCAGGAGCCCTCCTTCTGGGTTCCCGGGCGCAGGGTGTCGCGTAGGTGCTCCCCGACGGGAGCGCCGTGTATCCGCAGCTGGTGACGGTGACCATAGTTTGTGTTGACCAGTACGCCAACTACGAACCGTTCACCAGCGATCTCGAGGACGCGTGACGAGGTGCCGATGCCGCCTTTGAATTCAAATAGCTGCGTGCCCGTGGCCGAGCCGACCGACCCTTCGGGCACCGGCCCAGGACCGGCTCCTTCGAGAGCCGCGATGACATGCTCCGGCTGCAGGCCGAAACTCCGGTTGTCGCTGAGAAACCCGGCATCGCATTCCGTCACCAAAGGGATCGCGACGTCGAGGTCTCCGACTGCCGGGTCGGCGGCCGTCATCCACCGCGCGACGGTGTCGTAGCCCATGCCGATGTGGGCGGTGTCGACGATCACGACCGGAGAGTTCAGGAGGCCCCATTCGTCCACGACGAGACTGGCGGTCATCACCCCGTAGCCGTTGAACGCGGACACGCCAGCGAACACCCGCTCGCGGAACAGATTCCCGCCGTGGGGCACGATGGCCGTGACCCCGCTGCGCACGACCGGGGTCCCTGTGCCGGGCTCGCCTTCCACCACCGTAGTGAGGCCAACCCGAACATCGGGCACGTCGGTGATTGCGTTGTTCGGTCCGGTTGGCAGGTTCCCAACGCCGAGACCCAGGTCCCGCGCGCGGTGGCCCATCACACGTCCCGTTCTGCGAGCCGGGCCAGTTCGGTCTCCGGGTCGCTGAAGGTGTTCCAGTGTGTCTTGGCCCTTGGACGCAGGTACAGGGTGTAGTACAGCAGCGCGCCGAGGACGATTGCCCCGGTGATGAACAAATCGCTTGCTTTCTGCTGTGAGAGAGCGACACCGACGCCCGCGAGCGCGATCACCGGCGCGGCCGGCCACAGGGCCATCTGGAACGGGCGGGGCAGCTTGCGCTGACGGGCGCTCAGGCGACTCACGATGGCGGCGGCCGCGATCAGCGCGTACAGCACGATGATCAGGACGGACGTGAAGGTGACCACGGTCACCAGACCGCTGAAAAAGCACAGCACGGTCGCGAGTGTGCCGACGATCAGGGTCGAAACCCAAGGGGCGCCGCGGTCGTTGACACGGCTGAGCGCATTGCTGATGGGGGTCGGCCAGGCGCGGTCGCGACCGCTGGCGAACAGGATGCGGCCGAATTGAAGCGTGATCGCCAGGACCGCATTGAAGATCGCCACCAGCGCGCCTGCGATCACGATGTCCTTCACGGTGCCATTCAGATTGGTCTGGATCACATCGGTGAGCGGCGTGGCCGATGCGAGAAAGCGGGAAAGGTTGGGCGCTCCGAAGACAGCGAGGAAGAACGGCACCAGTTCTGCCACCATGGCGATGCCCGCCGCCCACATCAATGCGATGCCGACGTTGCGCGCACTGCCCTGCGTCTCCTCCGAGAAATTGATCGCGCTGTCGTAGCCGTTGAACGAGAACAGCGTTGTCGCGACGCCGGCGATGACCGTGCCGGCACCGACACTCGCCAGCAGTCCGCCGTGGCCGCTAATCCTGGGGTGGGTGAGGATCGACAGTGGTTGATGGAGATCGATCAGTCCCGCGATTGCGATGATCGTCAGGACGGTCATCTCGATCCCGAGAAACACGAAGATCAGCCGGGCGTTGAAGGAGATCCCGAAGCATCCGATCGCGGTGACCGCAACCATCATGAGCGCCGCGGCGAGATTGACATTGATTCCCGGGATCAGGGAGGACAGGTACGCCCCGATTCCGAGCGCGATCGCGGCCGGCAGGAACACGGCCTGTCCGATGTAGTCGACGAGGCCGACGAAGCCGAACGGGCGACCGAGCACGCGACCGACGATCGAGTACAGCCCCCCGGCCACCGGGTGCATCGAGCCGAGCTCGGCCATGCAACTCGCCACGCAGACAGCGATCACGCAGCCGATGATGTAGGCCAGAAGCCCCCCGGTCCCGGCGATTGCGAGCACGGCCGGCGCGATCACCAGCAACGAGGCCATCGGCGTGATATCCGAGACGCTGAGCGCCACCACATCTGGCACGCTGAGCGAGCGCCTTAGCGACTGCTCGTAGCCAGCTGCATGGAGCTCTTCCTCGCCGGACGGCGTCCACGCGGTCATTGGACCGGCCGTGGTCAATCCCGGGGTGCTGGTTCCGTTCTGATCCGTGAGCTCTCTGTCAGCCTCACGCATGACGTACTGGTGGCCGGGCATCTCTCCTCCTACTCCTCGGTGTGTCTCTCTGTTGGGGGGTGTTACGGTGACTGGAAGGCACCTCGTTCCCGGACTCACGTGCCAGTCGCGGGAGCGCCTTTCGGTCATGCGGCGAGCGCTTCGAGCGCGTACGCCTCGGCAACGGGTTGGTAGACGATCTCTCCGGCCCGAATATTTACGCCGCGCGCGAAGCCGGGGTCGGGGGCGAGCGCCCGCTCGATCCCGCGGTCGGCAAGTGCGCGCACGTAGGGAAGCGTGGCGTTGGTCAGCGCGCGGGTCGCGGTCGCGGGGACCGCGCCCGGCATGTTGGCCACGCAGTAGTGAACGATCCCGTCGAGGTCGTACACCGGCTCGGCATGGGTCGTCGGCCGGGAGGTCTCAAAGCACCCACCCTGGTCGATCGCGACATCCACGATCACTGATGACCGTCGCATCAGGCTGAGCATCTCGCGGGTGACGAGCCGGGGTGTCCTTGCTCCCGGCACGAGCACCGCACCGATCAGCATGTCCGCTTCGGCGAGCGCCGCCTCGAGCGTCGAGACGTCTGACATGAGAACCCGCGCTCGGCGGCCGAACTGCTCATCCAGCACCCGCAGGCGCTCGAGCGAGCGCTCGAGAATCGTGACCTCGGCTTCCATGCCCACCGCGATCCGTGCCGCGTGTGTGCCGACGACGCCGCCCCCGATGACGACGACGCGCGCGGGTGCGACTCCCGGGACTCCGCCGATCAGCACGCCGGGACCGCCGAACGGCGCCTGCAGGTAGTAGGCGCCGGCCTGGGCGGCCAGCCGCCCGGCGATTTCGCTCATCGGTGCGAGCAGCGGCAGGCCGCCGTGCGAGTCCTCAATCGTTTCGTATGCGATCGCGGTCGCACCCGAGCGCAGCAGGGCCTCGGTCAACGGCCGGTTGGGCGCCAGGTGCAGGTAGGTAAACAGCGTCAGTCGGTCGTGCACCAGCCCGTATTCGTCCGGCACCGGCTCCTTGACCTTCAACAGCAGCTCGCTCTCGGCCCACACGTCCGGCGCGCGCTCGATCAGCCGCGCGCCCGCTGCCTCGTAGGCCAGATCGGAGCACCCCGAGCCCTCGCCCGCCCCCTGCTCCACCAGCACCTGGTGGCCTGCGGCGGTCAGTTCGCGCGCGCCCGCGGGAGTAAGCGCGACGCGGCGCTCGGCGACCTTGGTCTCCTTGACGACCCCGACCCGCATCACGCCACCTCCGCCAGGCGCGCGGCGGGCATGCCCAGCAGTTCGCCGGCATCGGCGAGCACCTCGCCGATCATCTCGACGATCCGGTCGAGCACGTCGGTGTCGCAGATCAGCGGAGGCGCGATCTGCAGGACAGAATCGCCGCGATCATCGGCGCGGGCGATCAGTCCCGCCTTTAGCAGCCGCCCGGGTAGGAAGGCGCGCAGCAGTCGCTCGCGCTCGTGGGCCTCGAACGGCGTGCCGGCCTCGTCTTTGACCAGCTCGAGCGCCCAGAAGAACCCGGCGCCCCGCACGTCGCCGACGATCGGCAGCGAGCGCAGCTCCTGCAGGCGGGCCTGCAAATGAGCTTCGAGGTTTCGCACGTTCTCGAGGACGCCGTCGCGCTCGAAGATCTCGATGTTCTTCAGTGCGATCGCCGCCGACAGCGGATGTCCGCCGAACGTGATTCCGTGCAGCAGCGTGCGCTCGTTCTCATACAGCGGCTTCGCGACATGCTCGGCCACGAGCACCGCGCCCATCGGCGCGTACGCGGAAGTCAGTCCCTTGGCCAGGGTGAGCAGATCGGGAGACACCCCGTAGCGGCTGACCCCGAACCACTCACCCAGCCGCCCGAAGCCGGTGATCACCTCGTCGGCCGCGAGCAGGATTCCGTAGCGGTCGCAGATCTCACGCAGTCCCTGCCAGTAGCCGTCGGGAGGGGTCAGGCATCCGCCGGCGTTCTGCACCGGTTCGGCGATCAGGAGCGCGATCGTGTCGGATCCCTCGGCGAGGATTGTCTGCTCGATCTCATCCAGGAGCCGCCGGCAGAAGGCCGGCCCGTCCTCGCCGTCGGGCGCTCTGTAGGGATTGGTGTTGGAGACATGAGTGACCGGGATCGGGGAGGGCCCGAACGGCTCCTTCATCGACTCCACACCGGTGAACGACAGCGCACCGAGCGTCACGCCGTGATACGCGATCCGCCGGGCGATCGCCTTGCTCCGCTTCGCCTCGCCGTTGGCGAGGTGGTACTGGCGCGCGATCTTCCACGCCGCCTCGACCGACTCGGACCCGCCTGAGGTGAAGAACACCTTTTCCAGGCCCTCGGGGGCGAGCGCGGCGAGCCGCTCGGCCAGCTCGATCGCCGGCGGGTGCGCGGTGCTCCAGTTGGTGTTGAACGGCAGCCGCTCGAGTTGGCGGGCGGCCGCCTGTCCCATCTCGGTGCCGTAGGAGTAGCCGAGCTGCGCGCAGAACAGGCTCGAGAGCCCGTCGATGTAGCGCCGGCCACCGGTGTCGAACACATACGGACCTTCCGCGCGGTCCAGCACCAATAGCGGCGTGCGACCCGGGCCGTATGCGCCGTTGCGCGTGAAATGCAGCATCAGGTGCTCGCTCGCAGCCCGCTGCAGAGAGTCGTGGGTCAGCTCCATCGCTCGGTCACCACCTTTTTGCGCGTGTAGAACTCGACCGCATCGCGGCCGTTGGCGTGCAGGTCACCGTCGATCGAGCTCTTCCAGCCCGCGAAGGGAAACCACGCCACCGGGGCGGCCACCCCGATGTTGACGCCCACCATTCCGGCTTCGATCTGGTAGCGAAACTCGCGCGCGGCCTCTCCCGAGGAGGTGAACAGGATCGCCGAGTTGCCGTACCGGCTGTGGTTGCTCCACTCGATCGCGGCCTGGAGGTCGGGCACCCGTACCAGCGCCAGGACCGGCCCGAAGAGCTCCTCGCGGAGCACGCGGCTGTCCTCCGGGGCGCGGTCGATCACCGTCGGCGCGAGCTCCGCCCCGCCCGGGCCGCCGTCGCGTCGCCCGTCGAGGACCAGCTCCGCGCCCTCGCTGAGCGCCTGCTCGATCTCGCGCTCGAGGCGCTCGCGACTGGCCGGCGAGACCAATGGGCACACGTCGGTCGCAGGATCGGCGCCGTCGCCGGTGCGCAGCTCCCGGGCCGCGGTGACGATCGCGTCCCGCGTGGCGTCCTGCTCGCGCTCACTGCCGACCAGCACCGCCACCGACCCCGCCAGACACCGCTGCCCGGCCGCTCCGAACGCCGAGCCCAGCACCCCGCGCACGAACAGTCGCGGATCGGCGTCGGGCATGATCACCATCGAGTTCTTCGCCCCGCCGAGCGCCTGCGCGCGCTTGCCGTTCTCGGCCGCCCGCCGATGGATATAGCGCGCCGTCGCCGCAGAACCGACAAACGAGATCGCGTCCACGCCGGGATGGTCGAGGAGTGCGTTGACCGCGTCGTGCGCGCCGTGCACCAGGTTGACGACGCCAGCCGGTATCTCCTCGATCTCCGCGATCAGCTCCATCATCCGCTGCGAGGCCAGTGGATCCTGCTCAGATGGCTTGAGCACGAACGTGTTGCCCGCGCCGATCGCGAACGGCAAGAACCACAGCGGGATCATCGCCGGGAAGTTGAACGGCGTGATCGCCGCCACCACCCCTACCGGCTGCCGCACCAGCTCAACATCAACGCCGCGCGCCACGCCCTCGAGGTTCTCCCCTTTCAGCAGGTGGGGCATCGCGATCGCCGCCTCGACCGACTCGATCCCGCGCCCCACCTCGGCGAACGCGTCGTCGAACGTCTTACCCATATCGCGCGTGACCAGCTGCGCCAGCTCCTCGCGGTGCGCCTCGAGGACCTCGCGCAGCCGGAACAGTGCGCGCGCGCGTACCACCGGCGACGTCGCGCGCCACCCCGGCAGTGCGGCCCGCGCGGCAGCCACCGCGTCATCGACGTCAGCCGACCCGCACAGTGGCACCCGTCCGATCAACTCGCCAGTTGCTGGATTGCGATCATCGATCGCCCTCTGGGCGTGAGCCGCACGCCAACCGCCGCCGACAAAGTTCTCGAGCGTCGGGACCGCCGTCGAAGGCGGCCGCTCGGCAATGGTGGTGTTAGACATTGGATCCTAACCTCTCGCAAGTTCTGTCTCGAGATGCCATGGTCCGCTCCGCCGCCGGCCCATACAACCGCGCCAACCGTCACGAAAGCACCCGCGGTGTTTGACGAAGTGACATACAGCCGCCCGCGAATGGGAAGGGTGCCAGCACGATGTCCGCGCCGACCCAAGCGATCGATTCCCCCCGCTCACTGATCACCGTGAAGGCGGCGCTACGCCTCCCCGCTCTCCGCCGGGGAGCGCCGGAGGTGCTCGCCGCCAGCCGGAACCTCGACCGCGCGATCCGCTGGGTACACACTGCGGAAGTGCCGAACATCGCGGCGCTGCTGAAGGGCGGTGAGCTCTTGCTGACCACCGGTATGGGCGCCGGCAGGACCGCCAGCCAGCAGCGGCGGTTCATCGACCAGCTCGCCGAGCGCGGAGTCGCCGCGGTCGTGATCGAGCTGGGCCAGCACTTTCAGCAGATCCCTGCCGCGCTCGTGGGTCAGGCTGAGACGCGCGGGGTGCCGCTCATCGCGCTGCGTCGCGAGATTCCGTTCATCGAGGTAACCGAGGCGATCCACGCGAACATCCTCGGCCGTCAGCTGGCGGCCCTGCGCCGCGGCGAGGACATCCACCGCCGCTTCACCCACCTGATGCTGGAAGGCGCCGGGATCCCCGAGATCCTCAGCGCGCTCGCGCGAACGATCGCCAACCCGGTACTGCTCGAGAGGACCGGCCACGGCGTTCTCTACCACGCCACCCACCACTCAAATGCGGCCGACGTGCTCGCCGCCTGGGATGCGCTGCGTCGCGAGTTCACCGAGGAGCCCGACAGCGGCGCTGGCGCGATCATCATCCCCGTACCGGAATCAGGTGGCGGAACCTGGGGGCATCTGATCACTCTCCCGCTCGACTCGCCGCTCGATGAATTCGGGCGGGTGGCGGTTGAGCGCGCCGTCGCGCTGATCGCGCTCGCGCTGCTTCGCAGCCACCAAGAGGAGACGCTCTCCGCCCGCGAACGCGGCAACTTCCTCGCGGACATCGCAGCCGACCGCCTTGACCCCGCCGACGCCGCGCACCGCGCCGAGACCCTTGGCTTTCGGCCTCGCGGACGCACGCTCCTGCTCCCGATCGCGATCGCGACCTCACCGCCGGGACACCAACCAGCGGCGGGCGACGAGACCGGGTGGACTCCGGTCTGGCAGTCACTCCTTCGCGAGATGCACTCCCGCGCGATCCCCGCGCTGCTCGGCACCCGCGCCAGCCACCGCGACGCCCTCGTGCTCCTCGCCATCGCGACACCCGACCGCCGCCGCGCCCAGATAGAACTGGCCGCCGACGCGGTCCATGCCGCCGTCAAGCGTCACCTCGATGCGGCCGGCGCCCCGGTGATCGCGGGCGGCCGTGCGGTATCGAATTGGGGGGAACTACCAGCCGCCCTGCGCGAAGCGGCCGATACCGCCGCGCTCGCCCGCTCCTGCCCGCCCCGCCAGTGGCACGACGCCGCCATACCCGACATCGACCGACTACTCCTGAAGCTTCACGGGAATCCCGACCTGCGCCAGTTCGTCCACCAGCGACTTCGACCGATCATCGATCACGACCACCGTCGTGCGGCAAAACTGCTGCCCACCCTCGAGACGCTCATCGAACACCAGGGACGCAAGGCGGAAACCGCTCGTGCCCTACACCTCGAGCGCCAGTCGCTCTACCACCGGATCCAGCGAATCGAGACGTTACTCGACGTCAACCTCGACGATCCGGACACCCGCCTTGGACTGCACCTTGCGCTCCGCGCCCGCCACCACCTTGACGGGATCGAGTCCTGACGCACCACCTTGACGGGATCGAGCCCTTACGCAATGAGCGGTTTCAACAGCCCAACTTCATCTTCTTCAGGCTCACTCCCCGGTGTTGACTGGCGGGATGACTCCCGCCCCGAAGAGCTCGGGCGCGGGACCGCGCGCCGGCTCGCCAAAGGACGCGTACACGTCAGTCGCCGGCGTGAGATCGTCGGGAACTCCGGCGCCGTGCGCGATCGCAAGCGGCTCGGCCGGGTAGCGCACGCTGCCTTTTTCCTTGCGCGCTCCCACGGCCAGGATCAGGGCCGGTTCGTCGCTCGCCACGATCGTATGGGCCGCCCGAGGCGGGCAGTGCACGAAATCCCACGGCCGGAGCGGGCGCTCCTGGCCCTCGATGAGCAGCGTGCCCCCGCCCGACAGAACGAGGAAGTCCTCCTGGCCGGCCTCGTGGTGGTAGAGCGACATCGGCTGCCCCGGCTGCAGCCAGTAGATACTCACGCCGAGGTCGTCGAAGTGGGCGTCGCCCTCGCCGCCGAACCGGCACACCGATCGCATCCGATTGTGCAGCCAGCGCGCGTCGCGCACATTGACCAGGAACCATCCGGCTGTCACCGGCACCCCGGCCTCCAACAACGCCTCTTGCATCAAGGCCTCCGAACCGTCGGGGAGAAGGGGCGCGAGCGTGACACTGGAGCGCGCATAGGTTGAAGTCACTCAGAAGAGGACAAAGCTGCGCGGCAGACCACGGCTCCTGACGTCTGCGCTTCGCTACGTCAATCGCTCGCGCCTGGGAAAAACCTAGGGCACGGTACGCACCGGGGCAAGAGCGGCGCCGATGACTGTCGCGCAAATAGCGGTGAATCCCGTTGTGAGCCGAAGTCACACCGCGCGGGGACTTCACCCGCGAATCGAAACCGCGCGGGCGCGGCGCTCGAGGCGCCGCGCGTGAGTCCGGGCCGCTCCGCATTTAGGGCGCGAGCACCTGAACGTCGTGCGAGTCGGCGTCCGGGGCGACAAAGCGGAGCAGGCGAGTGCCCTCGTCCGCGATCTCCGCGTCCTCGGTCAGGCGATCGAACGGTTGGATGCGAAGGATGGCGGCGGCGCGTGTGCGATCGATCGTCCAGACGGCCCGCACGACGCCGTCTACGAGCAGCGTGCCGGTGCGCGCGCCGACGCCCGGGGGGAGCGGCACCGGCTCCCGGCCGGGGATGAAACGGGCGCGGTCGCGGTGTGACAGCAGCAGGTTGTCGTACTCGGGCAGGAAGCGCGGCGGCGCCGGCGTGGCGGGGTCGGGGCGGGGCGCATCGTCGAGATCGAACAGCTCGTTTCCCGACTCGTCGCGAAACGTCCGCAGCTGCGAGTGGAGCCGGTCGATGACGGCGCTCACACCGGTCAGCCCAGACCATGTCTGAACGTCGCGAATCGTGGCCGGGCCGAACGCCGCGAGGTAGCGCAGCGCGAGGTCCTCGACCGAGGCAGCGGCGCCGGGCGGGTCCCCCAGCCATGTTTCGGCATCGACCCAGCGCGCCGCCCCCGAGCGGCCCCAGAGCCCGCGGGGCGGTACCTGCAGCACCGGCATGAGGTAGGTCACCGCGTGCGCGAGCGAGGAAGGATCGTGGTCCGGCCACGATTGCGCGAGCGCGGCGCCCAGCTCGGGCCGGGTGAGCGGACGCTCGGCCAGCAGCGGTTTGCCGGCGGCCAGCAGCGCGTTCGGATCGATCCCTCGGATGTTGAACGGCGAGCCGGCAAACCCCCGCTCCAGGACCGGCTGGAGCACCGGGCGCAGCCGCCAGAAGTCACGCGCGGTGACCAGGTGCAGGGTCGCACGCATCATCGGGCCGCGGACCGCGTGCCGTGAGCTGATCAGCTCCGCCAGTTCGTCGGCCCGGAACGCCTCGAGCCGTGACCACAGCCCGACGTACGGAGCCAGGGGTGCCTGTGCCTGCATGCCCGTGAGGTGCTCGAGGGCCTCCGACGCGGACAGGCGAGCACGGTCGAGCAGCAGCTGCCGGGCCAACGTGGCCCGGTTGAGGGCCCGCCGGTCGAGCACCAGACCCCGGTGGGCGCCATGGATGCGATCGTCGCCGCGAATCCCGGCAGCGTAATAACCGAATGGTCACAGCCCGTCCTCGCACCCGGGCTAGTGTGCCGCCGCGGCGCTTGGGGCGCTCTGCCGATCACAGCAAGGAGGACTCTTCATGTCGGAAACGGTGCAGGGCGCGCGAACCGCGCGCGGGGGTGCTTATCGATGGCTGGCGGGTTTGGGCTGCGCGTTGTTCTTGAGTGTCGGGGCTTCGGCCGCACGGGCCGACGAATCGCATCACGGTCATCACGGAGCCCCGCTCATCCCGGGCAACCTGCTGCTCGCGACGAGCGAGTACGCCACGCCGAACATTCAAGCCGGTGTCACCCAGCTGCCGCCGGGGTGCGCGACAGCGCCCACGGGTTCGTGCGCCACCGCGGTGGCAGACGGCGAGTATCCGTCCTCGTTCAATAATGGAAGCGTTGATCCGTTCTTCGGCGTCACCTCGCCGGTGTTCCTCGACGAGCTCAGCCCCTGGGGTCAGCACATCGGGACGATCCCCGTCCCGGACAGTCAGTTCGTAACCAGCTTCTCGTCGAAGTCCGAGCTGGCTTTGAACCTCAGCCCGGAAGGCCGCTACGTGTCGTTCCTCGGATACGCCGCGCAGCCCGCCGTGGTCGACGTCTCCAACGCCAACACCCCCGGTGTCATCGACCCGGGCAACGGCGACGTTGGCCCGTACTACAGGGTGGTCGCACAGCTCGATCGGTGGGGCCATTTCAACTTCACCGAAACCAACGCCTACAGCGGCGACAACGGCCGGGCGGCGATTACCAACGACGAGCGCGGCCAGGACCTGATCTACGCCGCGGGCAACGCCGGGCAGAGCAAGTCACCTCCGCCCGGGGTCGTCTCCTCCACCGGTGCGCAGTTCATCACGCCGTCATCCCAGCCCGAGGCCGATCAGAACCCTGGCTCGCCGACCCCGCTCGGGAGCTTCAACATCACCCAGTTGGGCGACCCGCTGGACAAGGCCACCAAGGACAACAACTACCGCGGCATCACGATCAGCAACAACGTCGTCTACTACACCAAGGGCAGCGGTGGCAACGGCGTCGACACGGTGTATTTCGTCGACACGACTGGCAGCGCGTGCCCGAACGGCGTCGGGCTCCCGGGGTCCGGTGCTCAGCTGCCGACCTCGGCGCCGACCTTCACGGTGGAGAACTTCGGAACCGCCAAGAAGCCCAACAACGGTCTGGTGCCCGAGAACATGTGCATCCTCAAGGGCTTCCCGACCAACCTCGTCCCAGGCACGAACACCTATCCGTCGACGCAGAAGTTCCCGTTCGGGATGTGGTTCGCCAACTCGAAGACCCTGTACGTGGCCGACGAGGGCAGCGGCGACAACCCGTTCGCGAACGGCCAGTACACCGATGCGACCGCCGCCAACGAGCCGGATGCCGGGCTCGAGAAGTGGGTGTTCGAC
>JAFAYP010000437.1 GCA_019240305.1 Solirubrobacterales bacterium | reverse complement strand
CGGCCGGCGCGTCGGGGTTCGTCTCCAAGGACTGGGACGCGGCCCGGGTGGCGGCGGCCGTCCGGCGAGTCGGCCTCGGCATGACGGCCTTCCCCGCGAAATCCGAACAGCCGGCGCCGCTGCTGACCGAGCGTGAGCGCGAGGTGCTCGGCCTGATCGCCCGCGGGTCGACCAACCGCGAGATCGCCGAGACGCTCTACCTCTCCCCGCACACGGTCAAGGAGCACACCAGCGTGCTGTACCGCAAGCTGCGGGCCCGCAACCGGGCCGAGGCCGTGCAGCGGGCCCAGCGGATCGGCCTGCTGGGCTAAATCTGGCGCGTCCTGACCGGACGGGGTACCCGGCCCCAGGGACGCCGAGCGGAGCGAGGCCCCTAATTCGGCTTCATGAACCGCGCGAGGGCCGGCAGCTTGAGCGCGTGCGGGATGTAGCGGCTGGCGAGCATCGCGGCGCGGATCGGCAGGCCGGGGACGACAACGCGCTCACCGTTCTCGAGTCCTTCGACGCCGGCCCGGGCGGCCTGCTCGGGCGAGATCATCGCGCCGGGCACCGCGCGCTCGAACGACTTGCCGGTCGAGGTCTCCCAGCCGGCGATCTGCCAGAACTCCGTCTCGACCGGACCGGGGGCCAGCGCGGTGACCGTCACCCCGCGCCGGCGGACCTCCTGGTGAATCGCCTCCGAGAAGCTGAGGACGTACGCCTTGGCCGCCGCGTACCCCGCGGAATACGGCATCGGCTGCATCCCCGCGGTCGAGGCGACGTTCAGGATCGCGCCGCGCCCGCGCTCCACCATTGCCGGCAGGAAGGCCGAGGTCAGCGCCACGACTGCCTCGACGTCGAGGCGCACCTGCTCGAGCTCGCGCTCCGGGTCGGCCCGGTGGAACGGCTCGCCGCCGGTCGCGAAGCCGGCGTTGTTGATCAGGACCTCCACCTCGAGGCCGAGCTCCTCGATCCGCCCGGGGATCTTGCCGCGCGGCGTGGGCTTTCCCAGATCGGCGGCGATGGTCTCCACGCGCACACCGTGCTGCTCTCCCAGCTCCTCGGCCAGCGCGACCAGCCGCTCCTTGCGCCGGGCGACCAGGACCAGGCCGAAGCCGCGCTTGGCGAGCAGCCTGGCAATCTCGCTTCCGATCCCGGATGAGGCACCCGTGACCAGGGCTACGGAGGTCGATGTCGGCTCTGGAAGGCTCATTGGGGAGGTCCCCCCGAACGGGGGGAAGTCCGTGTAGGGCATGTATCCGGACCCGGACTGCCGCGTAGGGTGATACCAGAATGGGAGTCACCGCGATCCTGTTTCCGGGTCAAGGCAGCCAGACCCCCGAGATGCGCGAAACGGTCGCCGAGGTGCGGCCGGACCTGTTGTCGGCAGCCGAGGAGGTCATCGGCGAGGATCCGTTTGCGCGCGCCGAGGAGGGCACCCGGTTCGCCCAGCCCGCGATCTTCTGCGCCAGCCTGGCCGGCTGGGAGAAGCTCGGGCGCCCATCCGGAGACTCCATGGCCGGGCATTCGCTCGGCGAGCTGGCCGCGCTGGTCGCGGCCGGGCGCCTGGACGAACGCGACGGCCTGAAGCTGGTGGCGCTGCGCGGCAGGCTGATGCAGGAGTCGGGTGAGCGGGCCGGAGACGGCGGCATGCTCGCCCTGCTCGGCAAGGGCGCCGCGGATCACGCCGGCGAGCTGGCCGAGGCGCACGGGCTCGCGGTGGCCAACGACAATTCGCCCCAGCAGGTCGTGCTCTCGGGCGACCGCAGCGGCTTCGAGGCGGCCAGCGCGGCGGCCAAGGAGTTCGGCCTGCGGGCCATGGAGCTCCCGGTGACCGGCGCCTTTCACTCGCCGATGATGGCCGAGGCGGTGCCGCCGTTCGAGGCCGCCCTGGAGGATGTCGAGGTATCGCCCGCCCGGGACGGTGTGACCGTGCTCTCCGCCGTGACGGCCGCGCCGTTCGAGGATGTGCGCGCCCAGCTCGCCCAGGCCCTGACGATGCCGGTGCGCTGGCGCGAGACGCTGCTCGCGATGCACGAGCGCGGCGCCGACCGGTTCGTCGAGGTCGGTCCCGGCCGGGTGCTCACCGGCCTGGT
>JAFAYP010000434.1 GCA_019240305.1 Solirubrobacterales bacterium | reverse complement strand
CGTAGATCGTGTCGAAGGCCAGCGAGGACTTCCCCGAGCCCGACAGGCCGGTGATCACGGTCAGCGCATCCCGCGGGATCGTGACCGTGACGTCCTTCAGGTTGTGCTCTCGCGCACCTGAGACGATGAGTTTGTCCATCAGTGTTCCCCGCGGTGAGTCAGCTCGCACCGAGAGCGGCCACGGGCGGATGGACGGCAAGAACGCAGGGCCGAGGGTGTAGCAGCGCTACACCGAGGTCCGAGGACGCAGCCGGACGCCGTCCGGGGGCGCTCGAATGCGATCTGACTTGCCGTGGGGGGCACCGGATCGAGTCTAATCGATCGAACAGACGTTCCCTTTGATCACCGTCCGCTCTTTGCGGAGAAACGCCCGGGCGAGCTCAGCCTCCGATGGCCATGGCGAACACGTGCAGGGCCGGGTTGTACCCGGCCACGGTCCCGAGGGGCGGCAGGGCCACCGCCTCGACCGTCTTGCTCGAGTCGATCGGGACCGACGTCTCGAACACATAGATCGTGTGACCGGACGAGCCCGAGGGGTAGTTGGCGTAGTTGACCGCGGCAACCTGCGTGTTGGACGGGTTGCCGTTCTGGCCCGCGGGGTACCAGAAATTGCCCACGTCCAGGGTGAACGTCGCTGTAGAGCCGTCGGTGTAGTAGACGGTGCCCGTCCCGCTCAGCGGCGAGTTGTTGGTCGCGGTGAGGAATCCGAGCTTCGAGCCGGTTCCCGAGAGACCGATGATCTGCCCTTGGGCCATCGTGTTGTCCGGCTGGGCGGAGGGCACGTTCGGCCAGCCGAAAGTCAGGCCGTCGGCCTGGACGGTCGCACCCGGCGCCAGGCCGGCCGCGGCCAGCCCCTCGGCCGAGTACGTCGTGCCACCGCCGTCGAACCCGTCGAAGTTGGGCGCCGGGTTGCGGTTGGAATCATCGGTGATGCCGACGTTGTCGTAGCTGTCGGACAGCGACGCATAGGGAACCTGGACGGTGGCCCCCGCCAGCAGCGACCGTCGCCTGGCTCCCCGTCGCCCATCGAATGTCGCGGTGGCGACCAGCGCGACCGAACCCGCGGCCAGACCCGAGCCGGGCGGGGTCACCGTGAACGTGGCGCGGCGCGGCTGCCCCGGAGCCACGTCACCCACCCGGATCGGACCGGCCGGTGAGACGGTCCACCCGGATGGGGCGCCGAGCCTCACGCTCGCGCCGTGGAGGGGCTCCCGGGATCCTGCGGTCAGCACGGCTCGGACCGTGAACGACTTGCCAGGCTCGGCCAGCGGCGTCGAGGGGGTGAGCGCGAGCGTGGGTTGACTGGCCGAAGGCCTGCCGTACACCGCCGGTGTGTAGCCGGGAGCGGCCACCGGCGCCACCGGGACGCCGCCCGCCTGGTCGCCGAGGGCGACGAGTCGCACACGACCCAGTCCGCCACCGGTCGGCTCGAGCCCCCACTCGGCAATCGCGATCGTGTTGGCGCCCTGCTCGTCGAGGATGCCGGCTGGCACGTAGAACTGGTGCTGGGGCCCGAGCAGGTTGTCGTATTGGCCAATCAACCAGCCGTTGACGAAGATGAACGCCCGCGAGTTCGCCGTCTGGCCGCCGGGCAGGCTGTCGAGCGCCACTGCGATCGGCACGTAGCTGCGGCCCGGGAGCTCCAGCGAGAACGTGGTGCGATACCAGCCGATCCCCTCGGGCACGCCGCGCGCCGTCCAGTCGTCCGGCAGCGAGACGGACTGCCAGCCGGCGTCGGGATAGCCGGGGAGATCCCAGCCGTGGTTGGTGCCGTACAAGCCGGTGGGGTTGAGCGGCCCCCGAACCGGGTCTTGGAGCTGCTCGCCCCCCTGGTTGCCGGCCAGGCGCCATGTGACGGCGCCGGAGGCGCCCTCGAGCTTCGCGCCCATGAGCCCACGCGGGCTCTTCTGGCCGTCGGCCGGCGGGGAGCCGTAGACCCCGTCCTCGTCGTGGCTCGAGCTCTGCACGAGCACCGCGACGACGTTGTCGGTCCCCGGGCGGAGCGCCGCCCGCGGGAAGCTGAAGGTCTGCGTCTGCTGGTTGCCGGACGCGTTGGAGCCCAGGAAGGCGCCGTTCAGCCACACGGTGAACGCACCATGCTGGCCGCCGTTGGCGGTCAGGGTTATCCCGGTCTCGGCTCCGCTGGCGGTGAAATGCCCGCGGTACCAGATGAAGCCGTGGTGGAAGCCGTAGTCGTCGGCGTAGAGCACCGGCGTGGTGAGCGGCGCGGTGGGATTGGTGGTGACCGGGTGGTCGGCCAGCGTCCAGGCGCTGTCGTCGTAGCCGGGCTGCGCCTCGGGCGTCTCGAACTGGAAGCGCCAGCCAGAGAGCGCCGGCAGGGCCGGCATGGCGGGCCCCGCCAGGCCGCCCGCCAGCGACCCGTCGGCACCCCTCGTGGTGGAGACGCTCTGTCCGTTCCAGGTCAGGCGGGCGACGTTCGCCGGCGCCCACACCTCAATCGGACCGGGCCGGCTGGTGTCACCCGTGAGCGCGAGCGTGTCGCCAACGGCCTGTGCGGTGCGAACGAGGTATGCGCCGCGGACGAGCGCCTCGCCGCTCGATGTGGACACCGGCCAGAAGTCCTCCGCGCGGGCCTTCTCGGCCACGAGCAGCAGCAGCGCCGGGCGTCCACCGCCGGTGATCAGGACCTCGTCGAGCCCGCTGTGGGTGTAGTCCAGGCGCAGGTCGCCGCGGGACGCGTCCCAGCTCGTCTGGACGCTGCCCCGAAGCTGCCTGACCGTCGGCTGACTCCAGTAGCGCAGCACGGTCTCGCCGTCGGTGCCGGCGGGGCCGTAGAGAAGCGCGGTGGGACGGCCCGCGATCGGCGCCTCGGTCATCAGCTCCGAGGTCGAGTACTGCAGCTGCTCGCCGTCGAAGCCGTAGTTGGCCAGCAGCAGCCGGGCGTCGCGGCCCAGAAGGGTGATCGAGGTGTTCGGCTGCTGGGGGACGATCGGGTAGTAGTCCGCCTGCTGCGCGGCGGTCGGGACGTCGATCGCATCGATCACCACGACGTCCGAGCCCGAGGCCGGGTTCTGCTGGCCGGTGACATCGATCTCGATCGTGTGTACGCCGGCGGACAGGCCACTGGTTCCGAACAGCACCTGCTGGACCTGCTTGCCGCCGGCGCTGTAGGTGTCGACGGTCGCGACCTTCGTGCCGTCGATCAGCACGTTGGCGATACCACCGTTGGTATTCGTCGGCCCGATCCACCGGACCGCGGTCCCGCTGAAGCTCAGCTTCACGCTCGAGCCCGCCGTCCCGCTCCACGACTCGGTCTGGTCATAGTCGCCGCCCGTGTAGTTGGCGTTGTTCGGGTTCGCGTGAAACCAGGTGCCGGAGTAGCTGAGCGCGGGGTTCGCGTCGTCATAGGTGTAGGTGAAGGCCGGCGCCGCGTCGAGTGCGAGGTGGGTGCTCACGCTCGCGGTCGAGGAGGCATTCGCCTGGCGCAGGTAGATGAACTGCGTCCCGTCGTCCGGATTCCCGCGCGCCGTGGCCGTCACGGCCGGGTTGCTCACGCCCGGCGCCGCCACGCCCTGGGTCTTGGCCAGCGACGGCACGGCCTGAACGAAGTCGCCGAGCAGCTTGTTCTCGCCGTACTTCGATCCGGCGATGTCACCCGGGTCGCTCGGGCTGCCGATCTCACCCGACTCGCGGATCGCCGAGCCATAGTCGTAGGACGTGTACATGAACGGCGCCGGCAGCCAGCCCCAGTTGGTGCCGCCGACCGTCATGTAGTTGCTCTCGATCGTGACGCCCTGAGCGAAGTTGCTCTTGTAGAACACGTTCTCGAAGTCCGGACCGGTCAGCTGATAGCACGCGTCGTAGCCCGCGCCGCCCCAGCTGTCGTACGAGCCACCCTGGAACTCGGGGAGCATCAGCGGCACACCGGGCAACGGCGAGAACCCAGGCGGATTGCCGAAGGCACTCGTGTCCGAGCAGTTGAAACCGAGCGGGTAGGAGTCGTAGCCGTCGATGTCCGGCGAGCCCGGCGTCCCCTCGAAGGTGCCGCTGTCGTTGCCGGTGAGCGGGACGTCGATCCCGTCCGCGCGGACCTTGGCCTCGAGCTGATGCATGTAGTCGACCGTGGAGGCGTCCTTCCAGAACAGCTCGTTCTCCACCTGGTAGAGGATCACGTCGCCCCCGCGCGTGATCTGGTGTGCGGCGATGATCGGATCGACCTCCGACAGCCACTGCTCGGCCGCGGCCACGTAGTCGGACGCGTCGGTGCGCGCCTTGCCCTGCTGGGTCACCAACCAGCCCGGGAAGCCGCCGGCATCCGTTTCGGCGTTGATGTAGGGGCCTGGGCGGGCGATCACGTACAGCCCTGCCTCCTGGGCATCGTTCAGGAAGGTGTTGATGTCGCGGACGCCGGAGAAGTCGTATACGCCGGGCGCCGAAGAGTGATAGTCCCAGTCGAAGTAAGGCGTGACCGCGTTGAAGCCGTCGGCCTTCATCTTCTGTAGCCGGTCGAGCCACAGCGAGGGCGAAGGAAGCCGCCAGGGATCGAACTCGCCGGAGTAGATGACCGTCCGCTTGCCGCCGATCATCAGCGAGTACTGGTCGAACGTCACCTTTGCCGGCTGGCCCAGGCGGACGTCGCGTGGCGGGGCGATCGGATCCGGGGTCGCGGCGTTGGAGGGCCGTGACGTCGGTCCGCTCCCCGACTTGGTGTTGGCGCGCACCGTGAACGAGTACGAGGTG
>JAFAYP010000386.1 GCA_019240305.1 Solirubrobacterales bacterium | reverse complement strand
TCTACCTCGACAGCTACTGGTGCATGAAGGGCTACGACACGCTCGTGCTGCCCGCCAGCGGGGAACCGGTGCTGATCGTGCTGGAGCCCCAGCTCGACCAGGCGCAGCGCACCAGCTGGACCAAGGACCTGCGCCCGTTCGACGGCTATCACCCCGACGATCCCCGCCCGCCCTGGTTCCGTTCGCTCGACGTCGCGCTCGACGTGCTGCGCGAGCGCGACCTGACCGGCCGCGTCGGCCTGGAGCTCTCGCAGGGCACGCAGGCCTGCGACCTGATGGTGGCCGAGCAGACGGTGTTCTCCCAGCCCTGGTTCGACGCGTTCAAGGGCGTCTGCCGGGAGGTCGTCGACGCCTCGGGACTGCTGGCGGAGGCGCGGGCGATCAAGACCGCGCAGGAGATCGAGCGGATGCGGCTGGCCGCCGAACTCGCCGCGGAGGCGATGGTGCACGTGCGCGACAACATCCGCGCGGGGATGAAGACCTCGGAGGTCGGCTCGCTGTATGAGGGATACGTGCACTCGGTCGGCGTCGGCTACAAGGGCCAGGTCGACATGGCGCGCGCGTTCACGCTGATCTGGTCAGGTCCGAACATCCGCACGTTCACGGCCACCAGCGACGCCCAGGTGGCCGAGCACGAGCCGACGCTGCTCGAGATCTGGGTCGTCACCGACGGCTACTGGTGCGATCTGACCAAGAACGCGTGCCCGGGCGAGCTGACCCCGGAGTACAACGAACTGACCGACGGGCTGCTCGAGGTGTTCGGGCGGGCGATCGACCACCTGAAGCCCGGCGCGAGCCTGCCCGAGCTCGACCGGCTGGTCCGCGCCGGGCTCACCGAGATCGGCTACCCCGGCCAGCCGTCTCACCCGATCGCGCACGGGATCGGCGCGCGCGCGCACGAACCGCCGAGCGCTCACCAGGCCGGTGCGGGTGAGCTGCGCGAGAACATGGTGCTGGCCGTCGAGCCGGGCGTGTACTGGCCGGGAGGCGGCGGGCTGCGCGTGGAGGACAACTTCCTGATCACCACCGACGGCTGCGAGAAGCTCGGCAGCTACCCGGACGACTTCCGAACCGCGCGGGCCGATGCCGGCTGAGCTCCGTCGCGTCTGCGTGATCGGCGCCGGGGCGATCGGCGGCCTGCTCGCGGCGCACCTCAGCCGGGTTTGCGAGGCGTGGGTGCTGACCCGGCGGCCCCAGCACGCCGAGCAGCTGAACCGGGAGGGCCTGCGGATCTCGGGCAAGCACGAGTTCGTCGGGCGCGTCCACGCGACGGCTGACGCATCCGAGCTGCCGGACTTCGACCTGGGGATCATCGCGGTGAAGGCAAACGATCTCGACAACGTCGGGCTGCGGCTGACCGGCCTCGCGCCGCAGGCGACGATGATGACCATCCAGAACGGCCTCGGGGCCGAGGCCGTGATCGCCCGCCATGGAGACTGGCCCCTGATCTCCTCGGTGACCTTCATGAGCGGAACCCGCCGCTCCGACATGCACGTGGAGTACGAGCTCGACACCGCCACCTGGCTCGGTCCGTGGGCGGGCACCGGAACCGATCAGGCGACCGTGGATGCGGTGGCGGCGCTGATCAACGCCTCCGAGCTCAACGCCGAGGCGATGACCGACCTCGTCCCGGCCCAGTGGTCCAAGCTGATCTTCAACTCGGCGATCAACAGCGTCTCGGCGCTCACCGAGCTCCCTCACGTGGCCGCGTTCGTCGACGAGGACGAGGCTTCTTCGCTCGGCCACGTCGTGCGCTCGCTCGTCGACGAGGGCAAGGCGGTCGCCGCCGCGGCGGGCATCGAGCTTTACGAGGATCCGTGGGAGATGAACGCGCTGGCGGTCAGGCGCGGCGAGACCTCCCACAGCGATTATGCTCACCTGCCCTCGATGCTCGAGGACGTGCTGGCTCATCGGCTCACCGAGGTCGACTTCATCGCGGGCGCGCTGCACCGGGAGGCCGAGCGGCTCGGCGTCCCCGTGCCGGTGACCGCGGCCGCCCATCGACTGATCAAAGGCAAGGAGGCGTCATGGCGAACGGGGGTCAAGGCATGAAGGTCTGCATCGTGGGCTGCGGCGCGGTCGGCAGCCTGTTCGCGGCGCACCTGGCGCAGGTCGACGACGTGGAGGTGTGGGCCTACGATGTCGTGCAACCGCACGTCGACGCGATCAACCAGAGCGGGCTGAAGCTGGTCGGCGAAGCCGACATCACCGGCGCGGTCCGCGCCACCTCGGAGGCGCGCGAGTTGCCGCCCTGCGACTTCGGCATCGTGGCCACCAAGAGCATGTACACGCGCGCGGCGATCGAGGCGAGCAGCCACGCGTTCGCCCACGGCGCCGTCGCCTCGGTGCAGAACGGCGTGGGCAACGAGGAGGTCATCGCCGAGCATGTCGATCGGGTGATCCGGGGCACGACGTTCCCGGCCGGTCACCTCACCGAACCGGGCGTCGTGCACATGGACGCCCGGGGGGACACGTGGCTGGGTCCGTTCGAGCCCAGGCCCGCCTCGATGGACGCGGTGACGGAGCTGGCCAAGGCGATCACGGCCGGCGGGATGAACACCAAGGCGCTCGCCGATGCGCGGGGCGCACAGTGGACGAAGCTGATCTTCAATGCCGCGACCAACCCGCTTGGCGCGCTCACCCGGCTCACGCACGGGCGTCTGTGCGAGCAGCCGGACACCCGCCGGCTGATCAGCCAGCTCGTGGCCGAGGGCAAGGCGGTGGCCGAGTCGCTCGGCATCACGCTTGACTCCGACCCCGACGAGCTGGTCGACCATGCGGCCAAGGTGGCCTACGAGCATCGGGCCAGCATGCTCCAGGACGTGCTGGCGGAGCGCGCCACCGAGATCGATGCGCTGAACGGCGGCATCGTCCGCTTCGGCGCCGAGCAGGGCGTCCCCACACCGATGAACGAGGCGATCGCCGCGCTGATCAAAGGGCTCGAGCGCTGTGGTCGGCGGCCTTGACCGCCTGTGGAGCGCGACCGCCGGAGGCTTCGCCGTCGGCTTTGCCACCGGGGGCGTCATCATGGAGATGCAACCGGTCAACTCACCGACCCAGGGGGTAGAGAGCCGTGCCGAGCGCTGAGAAGCTGTCCGCCTTGCGTCCCGCGGGCGGCCACCGCACGCTCGCCGAGCGGGCGTTTGCCACCCTGCACGAGGCGATCGTCACCGGGGTGCTCGCCCCCGGCGAGCGACTCCCGATCGAGGAGCTGGCCGAGATCCTCGAGATGAGCCCGATGCCCATCCGCGAGGCGCTCAGGCTGCTCGACTCGGTCGGCCTGGTGGAGAACATCCCCCATCGCGGCGCGCGGGTGACCGAGCTGTCGATCGAGGATCTGCGGGAGGTCTACGAGGCCCGGCTGGCCCTCGAGCCGCTGTGCGTCCGACACGCCGCGGAGAACTTCACCGACGCGGACGCCCAGCAGGCCACCGCGCGCCTGGCAGAGCACGTGCGGGCGTCCAAGCAGCGAGCGCTCGGACCGATCTGGTCGTCCCACACGGCGTTTCACTTCGCGCTCTACGAGGCGGCCAAGTCGCGCTGGATGCTGCGACTGATCCACCCCCTGTGGGAGAGCAGCGAGCGCTACCGGTTCGCGATGCTGCCGGTTCGCCTGAACCTCGACAAGCGCCGGCTCGAGCACGAGCGGATCCTCCAGGCCTGCATCGACCACGATCCCGACGCGGCGAGTCTGGAGCTGCACAACCACCTGGCCCGCACGGCCAACATGATCGCCAGGCAGATGGGCGGCCAGGAGCTGTTCGAGCTGGTTGCCGCCGGAGCCGAGCCGGACAAGGCAGCCGTCGGATAGGCTGCGCCCAGGGGTCGGGTGCGCGGGGCCGCCCTCCCGCCCTGGCGGGGTTGACGTCCCGCCCTGGCTTGACGATTGATCAAATATCTGAGATGTTTTGGCGGCCGGTGTCGGGACCGCTCGGGCCGAGCCGTCGCGTGGCACACGTACCGACACAACTAGCTGACAGAGGGTGAGAGATGCTTCTTGAATCCGTGGCCTACGCGCGCCCGGACACCGTCGCCGAGGCGCTCGAGACGCTCGCCTCCAGCGACGGCGCCGCGGCACTCGCCGGCGGTCAAAGCCTGGTCAACGTGCTCAAGCACCGAGTGGCCTCGGTCGAGTTACTGGTCGACATCAGCCGCTTGGAGGAGTTGCGCCAGATCGCCCGCGGGCCGGACGGGGGCCTCGAAATCGGGGCGTGCGTCACCTACGACGAGCTCGATCACTCCGAGGAGATCCGCTCGAGCCACCCGCTGCTCGCCGAGGTCGCCGGCCACATCGAGGACCAGCAGATCCGTGACCGCGGCACGATCGGCGGCAACTGCTGCCTGAGCGACCCCACCAACAATCTCCCGCCGCTCCTGGTCGCGCTCGACGCGGTGATGGTGATCGAGTCGGCATCCGGACCGCGCAAGGTCAAGGCCGCCGAGTTCTTCCACGGCTACTTCATCACGGCCGTCGGAGAAGGCGAGCTGCTCAGCAGCATCACGATCCCGCCACTTGGCGAGGACGCGAGCGCCGGCTACAGCACGGTCGCGGTGGGGGCCGACTCCAAGGCAATCGCTCGCGCGGCGGCCATGGTCCGCGGCAACGGGACGATCCAGGAGGCACGGGTCGTGCTGGCCTGCGTGTCGCCGGCCCCGATGCGCCACGCCGGGATGGAGGAAGCGCTGCGGGGTGCGGAGGCGACCGAGGATACCATCCGGGCCGCCGCCGAGCAGATCGGCTCAGACCTCGAGCCGCTCGGGGATGCCCACGGAAGCGCCGACTACAGGCGCGCGATGGCGCGCGTGGTGGCCCGGCGCGCGGTATCTCAGGCGATCGTCAAGGAAGGAGCTGGCCGTGGTTGATGAAGGCACCGTTCAGGCGATCGAGTTCACGCTCAACGGCGAGAAGGTGCGGGCGACGGTGGAGTCGCGACAGCTGCTGGTGCACTTCATCCGCGACACGTTGGGACTGAAGGGCACACACGTGGGCTGCGACACGGGCAGCTGCGGCGCCTGCTCGCTGATCTATGACGGCAAGCTGATCAAGAGCTGCATGATGCTCGCCCCCCAGGCCGACGGGGCGGAGATCGAGACCATCGAGGGGCTTGCCCGTGACGGGGAGCTCACCCCCGTCCAGCAGGCGTTCCACGAGGAGCACGGACTACAGTGCGGTTACTGCACTCCGGGGGTCGTGATGGCGGCGACCTTCCTGCTGCGGCGCACTCTTAACCCAAGCGAGGAGGAGATCCGCCGCTCGGTGCGCGGGAACATCTGCCGCTGTACCGGCTACATCAACATCATCCGATCGATCGAGGCGGCGGCTGGGGCCACCCGCGCCGGCGGCGAGGAGGCAGCATGAGCACGACTCCCACCGAGACCCCCGTCGAGACCCGGTCGACGATCGGGCAGAGCGTCCCGCGGGTCGAGGATCGCCGCCTGCTCCAAGGGCAGGGCGAGTTCGTCGACGATGTGTGGATGCACCGCACCGGCCACGCGCACTTCGTGCGCTCGCCGCACGGACACGCCCGCATCGTGTCGATCGACGCCAGGCGTGCGCTGTCGCTCGACGGCGTCTACACCGTGCTCACCGGCGACGAGGCCAAGGAGATGTGCCAGGCGCCCTTCTTCCAAATCGCACCGCCGCCCGCGGGCAAGCTCGAGGAGTGGCCGCTGGCCGTCGAGAAGGTCCGCTACCACGGCGACGCCGTCGCGGTGGTGCTGGCCGAGACTCGCGAGCTGGCGCGCGACGCGGCCGAGCTGGTCGACGTCGAGTACGAGCCGCTGCCGGCCGTCGTCGACACTGTCAAGGCCGCCGACCCCGACGCGCCCGTGCTGCACGAGGTGGTCGGGAGCAATATCGCCTGGCAGGGCACCTACGACTGGGGTGACATCGACTTCGCGCTACAGAACGCCGACCACGTGGTCGAGATCGACCGGCTTCATTTCCATCGCTTCTCCTCGACCCCGCTCGAGTGCAACGGCGCGGTCGTGCACTGGGATCCGGGCACGAACATCGTCCGCATCAGCTCCAACAACCAGATGCCGATGTTCGCCTCGATGGTGATCGGGCCGACGATCGGCGTCGCCTCCAACCGGCTGTCCTTCTCCTCGCAGGACATCGGGGGGGCGTTCGGGATCAAGATCGGCTCCTACCCGCAGATCGCGGCGCTTGCGCTGCTCTCCAGGAAGGCGGGCCGTCCGGCCAAGTGGACCGAGTACCGCACCGACCACATGCTCTCGGCCGGCCAGGGCAACGAACGCACGTTTCTCGACACCAAGGTCGCCGTGCAGAGCGACGGCACGATCCTGGGCTTCAAGACCCGGGCGTTCGACGATGCCGGCGCCTACCTGCACTATGAGCCGCTGGGCGCGGTGATCTGGACCCAGGTGAGCCCCGGCTGCTACCGCATGAAGCACGTGCACGTGGAGTACACCGAGACCTTGACCAATAAGTGCCCGACGATCCCCAACCGCGGCTACTCGCGCCTTCAGCATCTGTGGCTGACCGAGCGGATCATCGACATCGTGGCCCACGAGCTCGGCTTCGATCCGGTGGAGCTGCGCAAGAAGAACTACGTCCAGCCCGAGGACTACCCGTATGAGACGCCGAACGGCTGCGTCTATGACTCGGGCGATCTGCCGCGCTCGCTCGACATCGCGCTCGAGATGATCGATGTAGAGAAGTGGCGCGCGACGCAGCGCGAGCTCGGACACGGATCGGGTAAGCGGATCGGGATCGGGATCGGCTCGACACTCGATTCGGGCACGAACAACTTCGGGCAGGCCCGGCTCGTCAATCCCGAGCTGCCGTTCTCCGGCAACGGCGAGGCGTGCTACGCCAAGCTCGACCTGTACGGCGAGGTCAACGTCAACCTGGGCACGACGCCGCAGGGGCAGGGGCACGAGACCACGGCCGCCCAGGTCGTCGCCGACATCCTGAGCATGCCCCCCGACCAGGTGCACGTCACGGCCGGCTTCAACCAGCAGCAGAACACCTACGTGGCCTTTTCGGGCACGTACGCCTCGCAGTTCGCGGTCACCGGACTCGGGGCGGCCAAGGGCGCGGCCGAGAAGCTCCGGGCGGAGATCATCGAGCTGGCGGCGTACGCCCTGCAGGCCGACGCGCAGGACATCGAGCTCGGCGACGGCATGTGCTCGGTTCGCGGCGACGCCGAGCGCGCGATCCCATTCATTGGGATCGCCAACATGATCTATTCCAACAACGCGGTGCTGACGCCGGAGATGCGCGAGCGGCTCAGCCTGAACTGCCGCTATGTGTACACCCCGCCCTTCCAGGTCCCCGACCCCGAGTCAAAGCGCGGAAACCTGACCCTCACCTACGCGTCGCAGATCCACGCCGCCGTGGTCGAGATCGACGAGGAGACCGGCGAGGTGGAGATCCTCGACTATGCCGCGATCGACGACTGCGGCAAACGGATCCACCCGCAGATCGTCGAAGGCCAGGTACACGGCGCGACGGTGCTCGGCATCGGCGCCGCTCTGTACGAGGCGTTCGAGTACGACGAGTCCGGGCAGCTCCAGCAGGCGTCGTTTTACGACTACCACGCGATCACCGCGCTCGATACGCCGGACATCAGGGTCGGCGATATCGAGTCTCCCAGCCCGTTCACGCCCAATGGCGCGAAAGGCATGGGTGAGGGCGGCGGCGCGCCGCTGCACGCGATCTGCTCAGCGATCCAGGATGCGCTCTCGCGCGAGGACGCGATCGTCTCCGACAGCCACAACCCGTGGGAGCGGGTGTGGAGGCTCGTGCACAGCGGCGAAACCGGTGAGCCGCGCGGCGTCCGCGTGACCTCGGGCGGAAAGGGAGACGGCGCGTGATCATCGAGAACGAGTTCCGCGTCGGTGCCGACATCGACACCGTCTGGCGCCAGCTGCTGGACATGGAGGGCGTGGCCAGCTGCCTGCCCGGCGCGACGATCACCGGGACCGAGCGCGAGCACGTATACGACGGATCGATGCGCCTGAAGATCGGTCCGATGCGCGTGGAGTACCGCGGCACGGCCACGCTGACCGAGGTGGACGAGGCGAGCCACACCGCGGTCATCTCGTTGAGCGCCCGCGCGGCCAAGGGCCACGGCTCGGCGATGGCGACGATTCGCAACCGGCTACAGACGGTCGAGGGCGGCACTCGGGTGAACGCCCAGACCGACCTGCACATCACCGGCCCGCAGGCCCAGTTCGGCCGCGGCGTGATCGAGGACGTCGGCAAGCGCGTGCTCGGCGAGTTCTCCGAGCGGCTCGAGCAGCGGATCGCCGGCGGTCCGGACTCTGCGCAGTCAGGCGCCACCGGCGGCGAGTCACCCTCCCCGCAGATGTCGACGCCCAGCGCTCAGGCCGCGGCGGCCGCGGCGGCCGCGCCGGCCGAGCTCGACGTCGGCTCGCTGGTCACCACCAGCCCGCTCGCGCGCCGCGCCGGTGTCGGCGCGCTCGCGGTGGGACTGATCGCGCTGGTGCTGATCGTGCTGCGTCGTCGGCGCTAGCCGTCGGTCACTGAAACGAAGTCGTAGCGACCCCTAGACGATCGCGGCTGACGCCGGCCTACGTCACCAACCGGGGCCCTTGCGGTAGCGGTCCTCGTCGGCCATCTCGGCCGGGTTCTCAGCGCCCTTGCCACCGACCTCCTCCTCGTGCGAGGGATGGTCGCTCGTGTCAGGCGGCACCTCGGTGGGCTCACTCTGCTCGCCTTTGTCGTGCTCGCGCTTCTCTTCCATGGGATTCGCTTACCCGGCCAGCGGTCAGTCGAAGCGGTGCCCTGGGCCCGGAACCGCACACAGTCCGAGATGAGCGCCCGGCGCGCTATCAGGCCGGCTCGGGGACCGACCGGGGGTCGTAGAACTCGACCGGGGCGTCCGAGAACGGGGCCGCGCCATCGGCCTGGACATGCCAGGTGTCCTGGAAGTACAGGCACGTGCGCTCGTCGGCCGAGATCACGTGCGGGTGCATCGAGCAGACCATGTCCTCGCGCAGTTCGACGTCGAACGCCTCCCCGATCCGCGGATGCTCGATCATCGTCATTCCGATCGAGTGCCCGGTGACGTGGCCGAGCTTCCAGCCGCGCTCGAGGAACGGCTTGGAGACGGCGCGATGCACCTCCCGCGCCGTTGCGCCGGCGCGCATCGCCTGCCGGCAGATGTCGTGGTACTCGACGTAGGCCTCCATCATCCGCTTGGACTCCTCGGACGGCTCAGCGGCGCACATCGGCCGGGAGAACTCGACCCAGTGACCGCGCGGACCCGCCACCTCGAGGCCGTAGATGAGCATGTCGCGCTCGCCGACCCGGCGCTCCTCGTCGGGCAGTCGCATCTCGGGCAGCGCGGCGCCGTCGGGTCCGGTGAGGACCATGTCCATGGTCAGCCGCCGCGTCCCGCGAGTGACGAACTCACGCTCCGCCACGGCCATCAGCTCGGCCTCGGTCATCCCGGGCTCCCAGGCCCGCATGACCGCGAACACGCCGGCCTCGTTGATCCG
>JAFAYP010000227.1 GCA_019240305.1 Solirubrobacterales bacterium | reverse complement strand
GGTAACACTTTCTGGAATTGGCTGCATCTATGGTTGTTGCCTTTGTTGATTCCAGCCGTTGTCGTTCCGGCATTGCGAACGAAAGCCATGACTGAGGTGATCTTGGTCGATGAGGATGAGCAAGAGAGCATCCGTCCCGAGACAACCGTCGGTGATGCTGTTGATGTCAACCCGCAGGATCGCTCTGAACCGGCTGTCCCTCCCGCTAAGGAGAAGCGTGATAGCAGCGGAAATCAGTCGGCGCGCTCAAGCGCGGCATGATGATCCTCTTCCTGGTGCCGTGGCCCGACGCCGCACACCAACGCTCATGCCACTGCGTCCGATGTCGAGCAGAGGACGCGCCCAGCGAGAGCGGCTCGTACCCCGTTGGGATCGGCCGGACGTTGCGACCAACGTTCGCCATGGAGCTCGTGTCGAGCTCGTTCATTCTGCAGCTCGGAGATACGGCCCACGTCAGGTCGATCTGAGCGACCCGATTGCTCGTCGATAGCCTCGGTTCTGAGGCGGTCGGGCTGGCGGCGTGAGCAGCTGGAACGGAACGTCATCAAGCCTAAAGGGGCGAGCGCCGAGGACGTGTTGGATCAGGCGCGTCTGGAAATCATCATCCGGGTGTCGGGGGTTTGTCTCGTCTCACAGGGATCCCCGACTACGCCAGTGGATCACCAACGTCGACCGCCCGCTGGGGAAGCCGGAGCACGAGCGGGAATGCGAACAAGGCGACGCCGGCGAGCGCGGCGAAGGCAGGGAGCACATGGTGGACCAGGACCTGGACGATAAGGGCCACGACCAGGCCGCCGAGATTGCCAGCCAGCCAGACGATCGCTCCCGCGGTCCCGGCCAGCCGGCCGGCGATCCGCTCGGCCGCGGTCATGACGATCGGCAGCGCCGGCAGCAGGAGCAAGCCGATCACGACCAGCGCGACGCCTCGCACCACGAGTGACCCACTCACTCCGCAGATCACGCACCCGGCGGCGGTGACGCCGGTGGCAAGCAGCATGTAACGCCGCTCGACCCGGCGCTGGGACACGACCGGAGCGATCACGGCGCATCCCACCACCCCGGCCACGACCATTCCGACAAGCAGGATGCCCGCCGTGGTGTCCGACACGCCGTCAGGATGCAGAAGCGTCTGCAACCACGTGGCGATGGCCACGAAGATCCCGAAGCCGAGAAACACCAGGCCACACAGGGTGCGCATGTCGGGGACGCTCCACAACGCGACGGCAGCGCTGCCGCCGATTGCCGCCCGCTCATCCAAGCGCTGCCCGGGCCGGCGCAGCGACATGGCCAAGCCTACGGCTGGGATTATCGCGAGGACCGCCTCGACCAGCAGGAGCCGCTCGAGGTGGCCATGCGCGGCCAGCGCCGGGCCGAGCCCTAACGCGATCAGCATCCCCACGAAGTTGCCCGCCGACCCGACCGCGATCCCGTTGGCGCGGTCCGCTTCCGGTAAGTACTCGCCCGCGAGCTTGCCCACCGCGCTCAGGATCACAGGCTGGGCGACGGCGATCGCCACCTGGCCGGTGAGCGCCCAGGCAAACGAGTCACCTCCGGCACGGACGAACGCGCCGACCGCCATGAGGACCGCGGCCGAACCGAGCGCCGCACGGAAGCGGGTGTCGAGCAACGCGCCGGCCGGGATGGCCAGCATCACGTACAGCAACGGGAAGATCTCGGCCAGCCATCCGACGGTCGTCACCGACACGCCGTAGCGGCGAGCGCTGTCGGTCGTGATCGCCGCAAACGTCAGCCACAGCATCTGAACCGCCGCGGCCACCAGCCCATACCAGATCACCGGCGTCCACGCCCCACGGCCGGGCGCGGACGAAGGCCGCGGGCTGCGGGGCGCGGCTGGTCCGGGCTCGAGCTCGGTATCCGAGGTTGACACGACGAGGATCCTAAAAGCCTGTGCAGACGCGCGCCACGCCGGTCGGTTCGCACTGGCAGGCGCCTCTACGCTGGTCATGATCGCGGGAAACCGCGGGTTCTTCGGCACGCTTAAAAAAAGCGGGAACGCTCGTTACTGCTCACGCGGACGGTCTCGATCGGCGCGGGTGCCGTGCCCGCGTTCGTGATCGAACAGGGACGGGCGGTTTGCAGGTCGTCACACGACGGCAAGCACCCTGCTCGCCCGAGTATGCGCTCGGTCGCCAAAGCAGCAGCTCGCGGTGGGCGGCTGGATCCGCCAAAGCACAATGCCCCATCGCGTGGAAAGCGGCAGCGTCGTATCGAGGACGGCGTCGTCAATCGGAAGCGAAGGCCTAGAGAGCTCTCCTTGAGCAGCAGCGCTTGTCGCCACAAAGGCCCACGTCCGCCATGGGATGCGAGAACATGCAGGTGACCCAACTAGGATCACGTAGTCGGTTGGCGAGCGCGGGTCCCCCCGGATACCTGGGTACCGCGTACGCCTGCTGCGAAGCTCGCAACGAGTCTTTGCCTTCGATGTCCCCGATCCAGCCGTGGGTTTCCGCGGGATCTTCGGACTCGTGGCGTCATACGAGATTCGGGTATCGAACACGACCTCTTCGCCACTCGCGTTCGACACACTCTCGAGTGACGTCAAGCTCGTGATCCCGCAGCAGCTCCAGAGCGAAAGTGCATTCATCGTGAGGGAGATGGCACCGTTCGCGCCTGCTCGCTCTCCGTGGATCGCCAAAGACGGGCCGCTGCCGGCGCACGGTACCGAGACGGGTTGGGTTTCGTTCGTGACGCCCACGAACGAGCGCCGGTTAGTCAACGATGGTGACCTCTGGTTCTTCGAACCAGGCGACAGCACGTTGCGGTACATAGGCGACATCAGGCTCCGGAGATAGCGGCGCTATCAAGCGAGGCGTGCTACCTGCGCGCCGCTCCGATCGATCGCCCCGTGCCATAGGCGTGCCGGATCACTGGTCTGCTCATCCGCCCAGGGGGCGCTCCTTTCCATGCCTGGCTAGTGGACGGCGGCCGCGCGATGATGCACGGATGACTACTTCTGAGTTTCTCGATGCCGCTGGTCGTCGACGGTCACCGGCGACCATGCCCGGCTTCACTGCGGGCACCCGCCCCGTAACAAGGGCCGACGCTACCCGGCCGATCCGGCGACGGTCGAGGAGATCGTCGCCGTGATGCGACGGGCTGGCGATCGCCCTGCCGGGCTGCGTACGCGAGCGCTGATCATTCTGCTCTGGCGCGCCGGGCTGCGGATCAGCGAGGCGCTCGCACTCGGCGAGAGCGACCTCAACCCCGTCCGGGGCAGCGTCCTCGTTCGCCGAGGCAAGGGCGGCCGGCGTCGCGAAGTCGGCATGG
>JAFAYP010000171.1 GCA_019240305.1 Solirubrobacterales bacterium | reverse complement strand
CACCGAGGGGTTGGACAGCGGGCCGGTGTGTGCCCGGGCGGCCGAGCCGATCGATGCCGAGGACACCTATGGCACGCTGGCTCCGCGCCTCGAGGACCTCGGCGCCGCGCTCCTGATTCGCACCCTTGAGGAGTCGCCGCCGTGCGCCGCGCAGGATGACGCCCTGGCGACGTATGCGGAGAAGATCGTGGCCGAGGACCGCGTGCTCGATCCCAGCCGTCCGGCGGTCGGGCTCGAGCGCACCGTGCGGGCCCTCACGCCGCACATCGGCGCGCACGCGGTCCTGGCCGACGGGGCGCGGCTCGGGGTGCGCGCGGCCCGGGTGCTCGACGACGGACCGAAGCCGGGCGAGCTGGCGCTGGACGGACCCCTACCGGTGCTCGGCTGCGCCGAGGGCGCGCTCGAGCTGCTCGTCGTGCAGCCGCCCGGCCGGCGGCCGATGCCCGGCGAGGACTACCTGCGGGGCCGGCGGCGGTCCTAGCAACCGGCGTGGCGAGGACCAGGGCCCACGACAGCGTCTCGCCGGCCCGCGCGTGCGCGCTGCGGGTGATCCGCCGCGTGTTCGAGCAGGACGCCTACGCCGACCGCGCGCTGGCCGGGGAGGCGTCCGGCCTGCAGCCTCGCGACCGGGCGCTGGCGATGGCGCTGGCCTACGGCACGGTGCAGCGCCGGGCCACGCTCGACCACGTCGCCGGACAGCTGCTGGACCGCCCCGTGGCTCGCCTCCAGCCGCCGGTGCTGGCGCTGCTGCGTCTCGGCCTGTACGAGCTGCTCTACATGGGAGGCTCCGCCGAGCACGCCGCGGTCAACGAGACGGTCGAGCTGGCCAAGCGCGCGGCGCCGCGCGCCGCCGGCCTCATCAACGCCGTCCTGCGGCGGGCGGCCCGGGAGGGGGCCGGCGTGCTGGCGGACCTCGACGACGCGACGCCGGAAGGCGCCGCGCTCGAGCATTCCGTGCCCGGCTGGCTGGCCAGCCGGTGGTGGGCGGAGCTTGGCGCCGAGGAGGCTCGGAGGCTGCTGCGGGTGGTCAACCAGCCGGCCGAATCGGCCCTGCGCGTGAACACGCTCGTGTCGACGCCGGCGGATGTGAGCGAGCTTCTGCCGGTGCCCAGCCGACCGGCCGCCGGCCTTCCCGAAGGGCTCGTGCTGGACGGGCCGTTCGACGTCCAGGGCTCGGAGCTGTGGCCGGCCGGGGCGGTCCAGCCCCAGTCGCGCGCCTCGATGATCGTCTCGAGGGTCCTCGATCCGCAGGGCGGCCAGCGCGTGCTCGATCTGTGCGCCGCCCCGGGCGGCAAGACCACCCATCTGGCCGCGCTGATGGGCGGCACCGGCGAGATCCTCGCCGTCGAGCGCCACCCCGGCCGGGCGGCGGCGCTCGAGCGAACCGCGGCGCGGCTGCGAGCCGGGAGCGTCCGGGTCGAGGTGGCCGACGCCGCCCAGGCCCGCCTCGACGGCCGGTTCGACCGCGTCCTGGTCGACCCGCCCTGTAGCGGCCTGGGGACGCTGCAGTCCCGGCCCGATCTGCGCTGGCGGGCCCGCCCGGACGCGACCCGGGAGCTCGCCGCTCTCCAGGGCCGGATCCTGGCCGCCGGCGCGGCGGCCGTGGGCGACGGCGGCGCGCTCGTCTACTCGGTGTGCACGATCTCGCACGCCGAGGGACCCGAGGTCGTGGAGGGGTTCCTGGCCGGGGCACCCGAGTTCGCGGCCGAGGAGCTCACCGAGCGCCTGCCGGACGCGCTGGCCGGTCTCCCCAGCGGTCCCGGGATCCAGCTCCTGCCCCACCGCGAAGGCACCGACGGGTTCTTCATCGCCCGCCTGCGGCGTCGCTGAGCCCCCGCTGCGGTCGTTACCCTTCGTCTTAACCTTGACCGAACCTATGCCCAAGCTCGGCCCCGAGTGCCCGGCATGCGGCGAGCCGTGGCTGCGCCCCACAGCGGCGCCCGGACGCTACCGATGCGTCTACTGCCTCCAGCGATACGAGCTCGTGTCGGTGTGTCCGAACTGTGGCGAGCACTCGACGATCGTGCGGATGTCAAGCACCGCGATCGTCGCCTGCAACCACTGTCAAGGCAGCATGCTGCGGGCGGTGTAGCGCTTGACCACGTCCGCCGCCGCGCCCGCCGAGGCCACGCTGCGCCTGCTCCGTGAGCGGCGGATCGCCCCGTCGATCCTGTCGGCCGACTTCGCCCGCCTCGGCGAGCAGGTCGGCGAGGTGCTGGCGGCCGGAGCCCGGGTCATCCACGTCGACGTGATGGACGGGCACTTTGTGCCTCCAATCACTTTCGGGGCCTTGATGGTGGGCGCGCTCGCCGACCAGGTCCACGAGGCGGGCGGGATCCTTGACGTCCACCTGATGATCGAGCGTCCCGAGCGCTACGTGGCGGAGGTCGCCCGGGCCGGCGCCGACGGAATCACGATCCACGTCGAGGCGACCGCGCACGTGCACTACACGCTCCAGGCGATCCGCGAGGCCGGGTGTGCCGCCGGAGCTGCGCTCTGCCCCGCCACGCCCGCGAGCGCTCTGGGCGAGGTCGGCCACGAGGTGCTCGATCTGGCGCTGTGCATGAGCGTGAACCCTGGGTGGGGCGGCCAGGAGTTCATCCCGTTCTCGCTCGACAAGCTCTCGCGCCTGCGCCGCGCCCTGCCCGATCACGTCGCGCTCGAGGTCGACGGCGGGGTCCACGGGGCGACCGCCCGGCC
>JAFAYP010000137.1 GCA_019240305.1 Solirubrobacterales bacterium | reverse complement strand
TATGCCCTGATACCTGGCGTCTACCGGTCCGAGGTGCTCGATGCTCGAACGTTTGGCAACACGACGGAGCAGATCGCTGCTGTCTGGCGCAGCGATCGTCACGATCGCGGCGCTGTTGGTATCCGGGCCGAGTGCCCTCCCCGCGGCCGCACACGCGCGCCAGGGGAACCACCGATCCGCGTCTGGCCATCGCGGCCGCAACCACCACGGCGGCCGGACCTCGGGTCATTTCGCCAACCGTGTGTTCGCGAGTGGGACAACGGTCACGCACCCGGGGGGAAATGGTCCGGAGCCGGTCTCCAACCCGGACGACATCACCTATCTCGACGGCCACATCTTCGTCGGCTTTCAGAACGGTGTCGGACCACAGGGACAGCCCAGCTCAACCGGCAACACCAACAGCACGATCGTCGAGTGGGACCGGCACGGCAAGCTCGTCAACCAGTGGGACATAGCGGGCAAGTGCGATGGCCTGACCGCGGATCCTGGGACGCATCGGCTCATCGCCACCGTCAACGAAGACCTGAATTCGAGCCTGTACGAGATCGATCCGCAGCGAAGCGCCACGCCGGTCCACTACGCCTACAACGAGTCCCTGCCCTCGAACGGTGGGACCGACGCGATTTCGATCTACCACGGTGAGATCTTGATCAGCGCCTCGGCCCCGGGCACGACCGGCGCCGCCGCCCCGCAGCCGACCTATCCCGCGGTGTACCGGGTCGCGCTCGACGACGCGACCCATGTCGCGACGCTCGAGCCGCTGTTCTATGACGAAGATTCCGCCACGGTCGCCAACCGCGATCGTGCGCAGTACGGCACGCAGGTGTCCCTGGCGCTCACCGACCCGGACTCCAACGAGGATGTTCCGTCTTACGCGCCTCGCTTCGCTGGTGAGTTCATGCTGACGAGCCAGGGCGACAAGCAGCAGATCTTCGTCCGGGATGAGCGAGCTCGCCACCAGCATCTTTGGGTGCTGAACCTGTCCGATTCGGTGGACGACACCGTGTGGCCATCCGATCGCCACGGTGCGATCTTTGCCACCGACAGCACCCACAACACCGTCAACGAGATCACCGGCTCCTTTTCGCGAGGCGAGGTGTTCGTGGCCGACACGCCGTGCGGTGCGAACGACGCCCCGAGCGCGTGCCCGGCGCCCGGGTTCCCGGCGAATTTCCTCGGTCAGCTGAACCCCGATACCGGCGTGGTTACGGCCGTGCCCCTGCAGGGACCGACGTTCGAGCCGCAGGGCGGATTGCTCTTCCTGCCTTGAGGACTCGGAGCCTCGGCGTTGATCCGCGGCCGGGGTTCGTCAGCCGGGTCCGGTGGTTGCGCGAGCCCTGCACAGCCCGAAATCGATTGGCTTCGCCACCGAGCGGGGGTACGCTCGGGCGGCCCTAGCGAGAATGGCCCGGCGCGCGCCACACGCGGGCCACCGAACACGAGAGGGGGATCTCGTGATCACCAGCAAACGCATCGTCAGGCGGGGACTGGCGGCGCTCAGTGCCATTGTCCTGGCCGTGATCATTCTGCTGGCCGGCGTCTGGTGGGGAGGCCATCCCAGCGCCTTGCCCTCGGCGCTGCGCGGGAGCTTTTTCGAGACCCGCGGCCTCGTGCTGGTCAACCAGGCCATGAACATCCTCACCACTCGCTACTACCGCCCGCTCAACCGCTCCACGCTGGTCGACCAGGCACTCTCGGGCATGGTGGCGGGCCTCGACGACCCGTACTCGCGCTATCTCACCCCCCAGGCCTACCGCGACCGCAACGAGGAGCGAACCCAGGGTCAGGGGGGGATCGGGATCGACACCGTGGCCGAGCCGGACGGGCTACGAGTGCGCAGCGTATTCGCGGACGCGCCGGCCGCCCGCGGCGGCCTGATGGCCGGCGATCTGATCATCAAAGTGGGATCAGTATCGTTGGCCGACCAGGCCGACAACCTCGGGCCCGACCTGATCAGGGGCCCGGCCGGCACCTCCGTTCAGCTCACCTTCAAGCGGGACGGCGTCGAGCACGTGGTCTCGATCGAGCGGGCCAACATCGTCGCGCCGGTGGCGAGTTGGCAGATGCTCACCTACGACCATCGGCGCATCGGACATCTGACGCTCACCGGCTTCACCGAGGGC
>JAFAYP010000078.1 GCA_019240305.1 Solirubrobacterales bacterium | reverse complement strand
CGACGTCCAGCCCGGGACCCAGGCCACCGAGCTCGCACAAAACCTGGGAAAAGACCCCCGCCACGTTCAGGTCATCCTCGACGAGTCGCGAGAGGTGCTCCGGGCCGTGCGCGGCGTGCTGGTCTGCGTGACTCATCACGGCTTCGTGTGCGCCAATGCCGGCGTCGATGCCTCGAACGTCCCCAGCGAGGACACGGTGGTGCTGCTGCCACGAGATCCCGACGGTTCGGCCCGCCACATCCGACACCGCCTTCCGTCGACCCCCGCGATCGTCATCACCGACTCGTTCGGGCGCGCCTGGCGCCACGGGCAGGTCGACCTGGCGATCGGCTGCGCCGGCCTGCAACCGACCGAGGATTGGCGCGGGCGCACCGACACAGCCGGGCGCGAGATGAAGGCCACCTGGATCGCGGTGGCCGACGAGCTCGCCGCGGCCGCCGATCTGGCCCGCACCAAGGACGGCGCGCTGCCGCTAGTCCTGATCCGCGGCGCGCACCGCCACGTCATTCGCGATGACGGCCCCGGCGCACTCGCGCTGGTTCGACCGGAGGCGGACGACCTGTTTCGGTAGCCGGGCCCGCCGCGAGACCGGACGGCTGACCACGAGCAGGCCGACGATCACGACCGCGACGCCGGCCAGCTGCAGGGCACTCGGCGACTCTCCGAGGATCAGCGCGGCGAGCGCGAGCGTGCCGACGGGCTGCACGGCCAGCATCAGCGAGGTGATCGCCGCGGGCAGGCGCGGCAGCGAGATCGTGATCAGCAGCCAGCCCAGCACCTGCGAGGTCAGCCCCAGCACGATCAGCCAGCCCACGGCCGGCCAGCCCGGCGTCAGGTCCGCGTCGCCGATGATGAGCCCCGCGACGACGCAGGCCACGGCGCACGTCAGCGTGGCATCGAACAGTGGGCCCGCCACCCGCCGCAGGTCCGATCCACCGCGCCGCAGCAAGAGCAGGAAGCCGACGTAGGCCACGCCGGCGCCCAGTCCGAACAGCGCGCCGCGCCCGGGATCCCGGCCGTAGGCGCCGTGTTGGAGGACGCCGGAGATCAGCACGACGCCGGACAGGGCGATCGGCAGCGCGGCCAGGACCCGCCGCCCGGGCTTCTCCCCCAGCACGGCCCACGCCACCAGCGGGACCAGCACCACCTGGATGTTGGCCAGCACGGTGGCGAGCCCCGCACCGACGTCCTCGATCGAGTTGTGCCACAGGATCAGGTCGGCGGCCAGGAACACGCCGGCAGCCACCACCCATCGCCGCTCTCGCCACGGCCGCCGGCCGAAGCGCCGGTCCTCGAGCCAAGCCAGCACCACGAGGACAGGCAGGGCGAACAGGCAGCGGAAGATCGCCGCGGTCGACGGTGAGGCGTGGCTCAGCCGGACGAGGATGCTCGAGAACGCGATCGCCACCGCGCCCAGCAACCCGCACGCGCGCACGATCCGCCCATCAGCCAGCCAACGTTCCACTGACCCTCAGGCTAGCCCCGGACAAACCTCCGAGATGTCCAGGATCAACCCTGAGCAGGTGCCCCGACGGCGTGGAACCCGCCGTCAACGTGCACGATCTCCCCGCTGATCGCCCGCGCGTAGTCCGAGAGCAAAAAGCAGATCGTGTCGGCCACCGGGGCCGGGTCCTCGACGTTCCAGCCCAGCGGCGCCTGCTCTCGCCAGAGCGTGGCCAGCTGCTCGAAGCCGGGGATCCCGCGCGCCGCGACGGTGCCGAGCGGTCCGGCGGACACCAGGTTCACCCGGATCCCGCGCGGGCCCAGGTCGCGCGCCAGGTAGCGCGAGACCGACTCGAGCGCCGCCTTGGCCACTCCCATCCAGTCGTAGATCGGCCAGGCCACGGTGGCGTCGAAGTCCAGCCCGACCATGCTCCCGCCCGTTTCCATCAGCGGCTCGACGGCCGCGGCCAGCGCCTTGAACGAGAACGCGCTGGTCTGAAACGCGGCGGCCGCGCTCTCGGCCGGGGTGGTCATGAAGCGGCCCCCGAGCGCGTCCTCGGGGGCGAAGGCGATCGCGTGCAGCACGCCGTCGACCCCGCCCCACCGATCCCGCAGCGACGAAGTCAGCGCGTCCAGGTCGGAGGGCTTGTTGACGTCGAGCTCCAGCACATCGATCTCGCCCGACAGCCGCGCAGCCGCCCGCTCTGTCATCCGCCTCGCCCGGCCGAAGCTGGTCAGCACGACCGATGCCCCCTCGGACAGCGCCCGGGAGGCGACATGCCACGCGATCGAGTCCTTGGTGATCACGCCGGTGATCACCAGCCGCTTGCCCTCGAGGATCACGACACGTCGCGGCCCGACAGCGTCCACAGGGCGGACGCCAGGCGCTCGCGCGTGTCCCCCGGCTCGACCAGCTCATCGACGAATCCCGAGGCGGCGGCCGTCTCGGCCCGCAGGTGCTCGGTGAAGTAGTCGTCGGCGAGTTGTGCGCGCAATGCGTCGGCGTCGTCGGCCGCGGCCAGCTCGCGCCGATGAACGACGCCCACCGCCGCCCGGGCACTCATGATCCCGAGCTCGGCGTCCGGCCAGGCCAGCACGAGATCGGCGCCGAGGTCACGCGAGTTCATCGTGATGTAGGCGCCGCCGTAGGACTTGCGCAGGACCACGGTCAGCTTGGGCACGCGCGCTGCGGCGAACGCCCGCACCAGCGAGGCACCGTGCCTGATCACCCCGGCCCGCTCCTGCTTGGACCCTGGCATGAACCCGGGGGTGTCGACGATCGCGATCAGCGGCAGACCGAACGAGTCGCAGAACGACACGAACCGCGCTGCCTTCTCGGAGCCCTCGGCATCCAGGACCCCGGCCAGATGGTGCGCCTGGTTGGCGACGATGCCCACCGGCCGGCCCTGAATCCGGGCCAGCGTGGTTACCACGTTGCGCGCCCAGCGCGGACACAGCTCCTGCAGCGAGCCGGCGTCGACGATTCCGCGCAGGGCATCGCGCACGTCGTACACGCGCCGCGGCTCGCTGGGCACGACCGATCCCGGATCAGGGATCTCGGGAGCCACCGGAGCCAGCATCGGCGGCGGCGATCCGGCCGCGGACGGCAGATATCCCAGCACGTCTCGCACGCGGGAAGCGGCCGCGAGCACGTCGTGCTCAACCAGGTGGCACACGCCGTTGTGCTCATGCACGCGTGGTCCACCGAGGCCGATCGCGTCGATCTCCTCGCCGAGTGCCTCCCGGACCACTCCGGGGCCCGTGAGGAACATCGCGGCGTCCTCGGTCATGATGATCAGGTCGGTCAGCGCCGGCGAATACGCGCCCCCGCCGGCCGATGCGCCCGAGACGACAGAGATCTGCGGGACGACTCCGGTCAACCCGACGGTGTGCCGGAAGATGCGCCCGTAGCCGGCCAGCGCCGCGGTGCCCTCCTGCATCCGGGCGCCACCCGACTCGACGAAGCCCACCACGGGGATGCGCGCCCGCTCGGCGGTCTGGAGCACCCGCACGATCGTGTCGGCATGCCGCTCGCCGAGCGACCCGCCCAAATAGGAACCGTCCTCGGCGTAGCAGACGATCGGTCGGCCGCCCACGCTTCCGGTGGCGCCCAGCACTCCGTCGCCGGCGATGGCCCGCACTCCAAGCCGGGGGGACATGACCCGTGAGCGCAGTGGCCGGAGGCTGCCCGGGTCGCACAGCGCCTCGAGCCGCTCGAGCGGGTTGAGCCGGCGAGCTGATTCGGGAACGAGTGTCGCGCTCATGATTGCGGCGTGGGTTGGGGGCCTTTGATCACCAGCGCCACGTTGTGGCCGCCGAACGCGAACGAGTTGGACAGCGCCACCGGCGGATGGCCGTTGGCGAGGACGAGCGGTCGCGCCTCGCCCGGCACGTAGTCGAGATCGCACTCCGGATCGGGCACCTCGTAGCCGAGGGTCGGCGGGATGATCCGGGTTAGCAGCGTCTTGATCGTGACGACCGCCTCGGCCGCGCCGGCCGCGCCGAGGAGGTGCCCGGTGGCCGACTTCAGCGAGGAGATCGGCACCTTGTACGCCCGCTCCTCGCCGAGCGCGCGCTTGAGCGCCGCGGTCTCGGCTGCGTCGTTGAGCTGCGTGGAGGTTCCGTGCGCGTTGACGTAGTCGATCTGGTCGGGTTCCACGCCCGCCTCGGACAGGGCCAGCTCGATCGCCCGCGTGGCGGCGACCCCGGAGGGCTCGGGGGCGGTCAGGTGGTGCGCGTCGGAGGTCGAGCCGTAGCCGGCGATCTCGCCCAGCACGGTGGCGCCCCGCTCGGCCGCGGCCGACGCCTCCTCGAGCACGAGCAGCGCGGCTCCCTCGCCCATCACGAAGCCGTCACGGCGCGCGTCGAACGGTCGCGAGATCCCGGTGGGCGACAGGGCCTGCATGGCGTTGAAGCTGCCGAACCCGAACGTGGTCAGCGTCGCCTCCGATCCGCCCACCACGACCGCATCGGCGTCGCCCCACTGGATCATCCGCAGCGCGGAACCGATCGCATGGGCGCCGCTCGAGCAGGCCGAGGCCACGGCGAACGCCTGGCCCTTGAGCCCGTACTTCATCGAGATCGCGGCGGCTGCCGCATTTGACATCTGCGCGGGGATCCCGAGCGGCGACATCCGCCCTGCGCCCCGCTCGCGCTGCACGTCGAGCTGGTTCTCCACGGTCTGGATGCCGCCGATGCCGGTGGCCACGACGCAGCCGACGCGGAAGGGGTCGTAGGGAAGCTCGCCGTCCCAACCGGAGCCGGCGATCGCCTCGGCGGCCGACACGAGCGCGAGCTGCGAGAAGCGGTCCAGGCGCCGGACCTCCTTGACCGACAACAGCTCGCTGGGCTCGAAGTCGGTGCATGCCCCGGCGCCGCCCAGGATCCCGCATTCGCCGGCCGCCCACCGATCGAACAGGGCATCGACGCCCACGCCGAGCGGCGTCACCGCACCGAGCCCGGTGACGACCACGCGGCGCTTCATCGGCGCACCGCCGCCGTTGGTGTCGGCCGCCGCGCTCACTCCGCCCGGCTGACGATGAGGTCGATCGCGTCGCCCACGGTCTTGAGCTCCTTCATGTCCTCCCCCTTGAGCACCACGCCGTAGTCGTCCTCGACTACCTGGGCCAGCTCGACGAGGTCGAGCGAGTCGATGTCGAGCTCCTCGAAGGTGGACTCGCGGGTGATCTGATCGGCGTCGGGGCCGAAGCTGGCCAGCGTCTCGACGACGCGCTCCTGCACCTGCTCTGCGGTAACGGTTGCCATGTCTCGTCCTCTCGTTAGTTTCGAATGGTTCTCACGCGGCCAGCCCGCCGTCCACGGTGAGCACCGCTCCGGTCACGTAGCTGGCCTCTTCGGAAGTCAGGAAGCGAACGCAGGCTGCCACTTCCTCCGGCGTACCGACGCGCCGGGCGGGCACCGCCTGCAACAGGTCCTGGGACACCTCGCGGATGAACTCGGTGTCGATCAGCCCCGGCGCCACCGCGTTCACGGTGACTCCGCGGCGCGCGACCTCGACCGCCGCGGTCTTGGTCAGCGCGATCAACCCGGCCTTGGCCGCAGCGTAGTTGGCCTGCCCGGGGTTGGGCCGCAGCCCGACCACCGAGGAGATGTTGACGATCCGCCCGCTGCGCGCCTTGAGCATCGGCCGCAGCGCGCGCCGGGTCAGCCGGAAGGCCGCGGTCAGGTTGGTCTCCAGAACGGCGTCCCACTCCTCGTCGCCCAGCGACGGGGTCAGGTCGTCGCGATTGATGCCGGCGTTGTTGACCAGCACCAGCACGGGCGCGTCGAAGTGGGCCTCGAGTGCGCCGAACAGCTCGTCGGCCGCGCCGTGTTCGGACACGTCGGCGGCCAGCGCGACGGCCTGGCCGCCGTCCCGCTCGATCTCGCTGACAACCTTCTCGGCTCCGGAGCGATCGGAGCGGTAGTTGACTCCGACCCGCCAGCCGTCGCCGGCCAGGGCGCGCGCGATCGCTGCGCCGATCCCCCGGGAGGCCCCGGTTACGAGCGCTGAGCCGTCACGCGGCCGAACCGTGTCAGCCATCGCTTCGAG
>JAFAYP010000056.1 GCA_019240305.1 Solirubrobacterales bacterium | reverse complement strand
GGACGTCCAGCTCGGCGAGGCCCCCGATGACCCCAACGCCGACCGTCGCTTCTGGTTCGAGCACGCCACCGGGGCCGGCAAGACGGTCGCCGCCCTGGGCTTCGTGGAGGCCTCGCGCACCGGCGGCGTGCTGATCCTCACCCATCGTCGCAACCTAGTCGACCAGTTCAACGGCGAGCTGCGCGACCGCGGCTACCGCGACCGCATCCACGCCCCGCTGCTCGCCGGCAAGGACGCGGCCAACGGCCCGGTCACGGTCGAGACCTACCAATGGTTCGTGCGCAACGCCGGCAAGATCTCCGACGCCTACACGATCGTCATCTGCGACGAGGCCCACACCGCGCTGGGCGAGAAGACCTCGGGCGCGATCCGGGCCTGGTCGGGCCCGATCTTCATCGGCATGACCGCCACGGGCGCCCTGATCGCCCGCCACGTCACCGACCTGTTCCCGACCCAGACCTCGCGCTTCGATCTGGCCCAGGCGGCACGGCGAGGGGTGATCTCCCCGCTGCGCTGCATCCGCATCCCGCCCGGGCCGGGTGTGCGCACGATCGCCAAGGTGCCGCTGCGCCGCGGCGAGGTGGACACCGAGTTCGACCAGGAGATGCTGGCCGAGCTGCTGGACCAGACGCCGTTCAACATGGCGATCGCGGACCTCTACAAGACCCGCTTCAACAACGTCCCGGGCGTCGTCTACGCCGCCGGCGTGCGCCACGCCTACAACGTGGCCAAGGCCTTCCAGGACATGGGGATGAAGGCCAAGGCCGTGTCGGGCGAGACTCCCAAGCGCCAGCTGGCCCGGATTCTGGCCGACTACGAGTCGGGCAAGATCGACGTGCTGGTCAACGCCCAGCTGCTGGCCGAGGGCTGGAACAGCCCGCGGGCCACGATTTGCATGCACCTGGCGCCGACCGCGTCCAAGCGGATCTACCAGCAGCGCGTCGGGCGCGTCACCCGCCGGCATCCGGGCAAGGAGGCGGGGATCGTCGTCGACTTCGTCCACCCCGCGACCAAGCACGACGACCCGGTCGTCACGCTCCATTCGCTGCTCGATCGCGACGTCTACCGCGGTGGCGCGATCGTGGTCGGGCCGGTTCGCCGCGGCCGCGGGCGGCGTGTGCGCGTCGAGCGCCGCGTGCTGCCTGTGACCCCCGATCCCGAGCGGCGCGCACAGGTCTTCGAGCGCGAGCTCTGGCGGATCGCCGTCGAGCACCTCGACTATGGCGAGCAGCACGTGTGGGCTGCGCTCGCCGGTGCCCGCGTGGCACCCAACGGCTGGCGCCGAGCCAAGGCCATGCTCCACTTCGACCGCGGCGGCGAGCTCAAGCGGCGCTACCTGCTGACGGCGGTCCAGCGCAATCGCAACGCACAGCTCCGGCTGCGGGCCTTGCAGGAGATCGCCTCCTCGCGGGATGCCGAGGCGTTCGACACCGCGATCGACATCATGGCCGGCTGGCCGCGCGACGAGCGCCGCGAGGGCGTCAAGATCATGCTCCAGGCCCTGGCCGAGCGCCGCATCGGCCGCCGTGATCAAGCCAACGCCTGGATCTGGCGCATGGCCGAGTACACCCGCGAGGTGCACGAGGAGTATGCGGTCCAGCGCTGGCCGGAGACCAAGCGCCTGCTCGGCTTGCTGGTCAACTCTTCCGGGGCTGCCCATGCACGCAACGCCCGCCGGCTGGTGCACGCCGCCCGCAAGGAGGATCGCCGTCTGTCGGCCGCGCTGCTGGCCGCGGCGCTGGCCCACACTCCCGAGGCCGAGGAAGCGCTACGCGGTGCCCGCACCCGGATGGCCCGCAAGCCGGCCGCCCTGGCCCGCGAGCTGCTGCGCAACTTCCCCAAGGGCCGGCGCGGCAAGAACCGGCGCAAGCGCAAGACGGCGGCCGGCGCCGCGGCCGGTGCGCCCGGAGTCGATGAGGCGGTGGCGACCGCGACCGTGGACACCGGGGAACCTGACGAGGCCGAGGGCACCGGCACCGACACGCCCGACGTCGACCCCGACATCGACATCGACATCGACATCGACGACGATCTCGACGAGCCGCAGCTCGACGCCGACGATGATGTCGATGTCGACGCAGACGACGAGGACGACGACGGCCCGCCCGAGGATGACGAGGACGACGACTTCGAGGACGACGACGACGAGCCGCTTCCCGAGTCCCTCCATCCCGACGAGCCCGACGAGCACGACGAAGCCGCCGCCTAGCCAGCCGGCGCGACCTGTATTTCGGACCAAACCGCCGCCATGCCGCCCCCCGGCGGCGACATAAGCATGCTGTCAATGCTTATGTCGCCAATCCGCGCGGCCGCAGTGAGTTTTGGCGCGTTTTACAGGTAGTTAGGCGCCGGCGAGCAGGTGCACTTCGCCCGCGTCGAGCGCGACCGTCCCGGACTCCGTCTCGACCAGCAGCCGCCCACCAGCGTCGATCCCGGCGCCCACGCCATGCCCGCCGGCCCAGCGCACCGGCTGCCCGAGCAGCGCGTCGAGCGCCCGCACCGCGTCGACGAGCGAGCCGGCGTCCGCGGCCACCCACCGCTCCAGTCGTTCCAGCAGCGCCGAAAGCGTCGGCTCGACCGCGCTCATGTCCAGACCCAGTCCACTGGCGCTCGAGCGCAGCTCGGGCGGGAAGTCCTCCTGACGCAGCGCCACGTTCAGCCCGATCCCGACGACCGCCCATCCCTCCTGGGGGCGTCCCTCGACGAGGATGCCGGCCACCTTGCGCCCGGCCACCAGCACGTCATTGGGCCACTTGAGGCGCGCCCCCGCCCCAGCGCCCTGCGCCCCGACCACCTCCCCGACCACCTCGGCCACCGCCACCCCGGCGGCCAGCGGCAGAAGCGCCGGCGGGTCGCGGATCACCACCGAGCAGAGCAGCGCCCGCCCGGCCGCGGCCGACCATGTCCGCCCCTGGCGCCCGCGCCCCTCCGACTGCTCGTCCGCCGTGACCAGGGTTCCGTGCGGCGCGCCGGCGCCGGCCAGCTCGCGGGCCCGGGCGTTGGTCGACCCGGTCAGCCGGTAGTGGACGCGCGGATGCCCGAGCAGGCTCACGCCGGCGCGATCCGCAGCGAGGAGCCGACCGAGATGCCCAGCCGCTGCACGGCGCTGCCCTGGTTGACCGCCACGGCCAGCCGCCGATCGGCATCCTCGTAGACGAGCAGCTCGCCGGCCGGCACGTCGGCGAACGT
>JAFAYP010000599.1 GCA_019240305.1 Solirubrobacterales bacterium | reverse complement strand
TTCCAGAGCGTGAGCACCTGTGTCTCACGTTCGTACCCGAGCGCGGAGACCGCCCCGGCCCGCAGCAACAGACGCGACCCGCCGGAGGCGGGCAGCTCGATCCAGCGCGCAGCGATCACCCGAAAGATGTGTCCGTGGGCGAAGGCCAGCGCATCCCCCTCGGCCTCCCGCATCCGCGCAATCACGCGATCGGCACGCGCGCCGACCTCGTCGGGCTGCTCGCCGCCGGGGCAGCCGTCCTCCCACAGGTTCCAGTCCGGTCGCCGCTCGCGGATCTGCGGCGTGGTCAGTCCCTCGTACTCACCGTAGTCCCACTCGCGCAGGTCCTCGCAGATCACCGCCTGCTCGGCGAACCCCGCCAGCTCGCACGTCTCGCGTGCTCGCAAAAAAGGGCTGCTCAGAACCAGTGAGAAGTCCCATCTGGCCAAGAGCGGCGCCAGCGCCCGGGCACGCTCGCGGCCCTCGTCGAGCAGCGGCAAGTCGGTGCGGCTGGTGTGCTGCCCGCTCTTGCTCCATTCCGTCTCACCGTGACGCACGAGGACTATCTGCACGCCAAAACCCCCGATCCGTTAAAGCAATACCCCGGCGCCGCGCCTAGGCGTCGCCGGCGTCGTAGGCCTCGCGCGAGATCATCTCCCGCGCCTCCTCCTCGTCGAGCTCCTCTTCCGGGTGCTCGGCCTCGATGTGCCGCTGAACCTGCCCGAGCAGCTCCTCGTCGGTCGCGGCCGACAGCGGCTCGCCGCAGATGTTGCACTCGATGACTCGCTTGGTCATGACTCGCTCGCTTCCTCGTTGGCTCTCAGACGTTGCTGGGCCTCGCGCGCGCGCTCGGTGGAGGGAGCAGGACGACCCGTCGCGGCGGGATCGCTCGACACCGTCTCACCCGCGTCAGCGCCGTTCTCGCCCCCATCACCGTTCTCAGCGCCGCCCCCGGCCTCAACCTCGTGGGCCGCCAGCAGGGCGGCCCCCAGGACGCCCGCGCGCACCCCGTGCCAGGCCAGGCGGATGCTCGTCTTCCCGCCGAGCCCGGGCACCACGTAGCCGCTCGCCACCCGTCGTGCCGGCTCGAGCAGCAGCTCGCCGGCCCGGGCTGCGCCGCCCCCGATCACCACTTCCTCGGGATCGAAGGTGTTGATCGCGTTGGCGATGCCGATCCCGACCCGCTCGGCCCAGATCTCGACGATGCGCGCCGCCACCGCGTCCCCCTGCTCGGCCGCCTCGACCGCCTCGGCTCCCAGCACGGACTTGCCCTGAGCCTTCAGCTCACCCAGGGCCGATTCGGCCTGCGACTCGGCGGCTTGCTCGGTGAGCCGGTCGAGCGCGTGACCGGCAGCCGCCCACTCGAGTGATCCGCGCTGGGGAAACGTACCGCCTGGGGCCGGGACCTCGGCGCCGTCGTCGAGCCCCAGCCCGACGATTGTGTGGCCGAACTCGCCGGCCCCACCGGTGGCGCCGCGATAGATCCGCCCGCCGAGCACGATCCCGCCGCCCACTCCCGTGCCGACCGTCAGCATGACCAGGTTGCGCGCGACCAGCCGCAGGTCCGGGTCATGGGCCTCGGCCAGCGCGGCCACGGTGGCGTCGTTGTCGACGAACACCGGCACGCCGAGGCGCTCGCCCAGAACCTTGCGCAGCGGCACATCGACCAGCGGGATGTTGACCGACGACACGACCCGTCCGGTGGCGAACTCGACCACCGAGGGCACGCCGATCCCGACCGCGGCCAGATCGTCAGATCGGATCCGGTCGACCATGGCCACCAGCTGGTCGATCAGAGCGCCGCTGGCCGAACGATCGGTTGGCTGAAGCACCGACTCACCGATCTTGCGACCACGCAGGCAGGCGACGCTGACCTTGGTGCCCCCCAGGTCGACGCCGATGACCGAGCTCACGCGCGTCCCGCCGCCGACGGCAGACGCCCCGCCGCGGCACGATCGAGCAGCACCGTGATCTCCTTGGCCAGCGGCGGCAGCAGCGAGGATGGCACGTGCGGATCGGGCTTGGCGCCCGGGCCGAACGCCTTCGCCACGGCGTCCGCCTTGGATTCGCCGGTGGCCAGGAACACGATCTGCCGGGCATTGGCCAGGGCCGGGAAGGTGAGCGTGATCCGCGAGACGTACGGCTCGAGCCCGGCCTGCTCCACGCCGAGGACGAGTCGCGAGCGCTCGCTGAGCGACTCCTGGTCGGGAAACATCGACGCCAGGTGGCCGTCGGGCCCGATCCCGAGCAGCACCAGGTCGAAGCGCGGCGTCCCGGCGTCGCGGAGCTGGCGCTCGTAATCATCCGCACCCTCAGCCGGCCCAAGCTCGCCCTTCATCCGGTGAACGGTCGGCAGGCCGACATCCCCGAGCGCATCCAACAGCGAGTCGCGCACCATCCCGTAATTGGACCGCTCGTCCACGGGCGGTACACAGCGTTCGTCGCTGAACCACAGCGAGGAGCGCGAGACGTCGATCTCGACCGTACGCACGACCTCGACGAACTCGCCGTAGGCCGTCCGCGGCGTCGACCCGCCGGTCAGCACGATGTGCCCGCCGCCGGCGGCTACCCCGGCCAGCATCGCCGCGCAAGCGCGCGCCGGATCGTCGACGATCTCGATCTCAACTGACATTCAGATCAACTCGAGCTTACGCACAGGCTCCTGGCGGCTTGCAGTGCTGGAGCGTACGTGGGGTCGCGCAGGTGGGCCTGCCTGACCCCCTCTCCGAGGATTCCGCCCTCCCCCCGCGAGGCGCCCAGAACCAGCCACTGGTCCTCGCCGTCGGCCGTGTGCTCCTGGGCGGACAGGCCGCCCTGCGCGCGATCAAGCGCAAGCGTGTGGCCGTCCTCCCACACCACGGTCACGCCGGCGAGCCCCGGGACGTCCTGCTCGACCGGCTCGAGCACGATCTCGACGTAGCGCGGCCGGCCGGTGTATGCGCGGCCGCGCAGGCCAGATCCGTTGACCGACCGAAGCGGCCGGATGTCCCAGCCCAAACGCGAGCAGAGCCACCCCGTCAGCAGCAGCGCGCTGGCGGTCGAGCTCGCCTGGTGGCGGACCGTGAAACCGTCGAGCGAACCGAGCATCGCCCGGCGCACCGGCGGGTCGAAGCTCGCAGCCAAGCGCTCGCGCCACGGCGTGGTGCGCAGCCAGGCCAAATCGACCACGTAGGACGTGCTCAGCTCCTCCTCGGCGCGCGCCAGCCCGGCGGCTGGCTCGGGCGAATCGTCGGAGTCGAGCAGCATCACGTCGATCATCCCGCGCAGCGCGGTGACCGCCGCTTCATGACCGTGCGGGCACCACAGGACGGTCGGCAGCTCGGCGATCACGATCGGATCGACGATCGTCTCGAGTCCTGGCAGGTGATCGGGGCCCATGTCGATCTCGACCTGCTCGCGCATCACACCCATGCCACCGTTCTGATCGTTGTAGCTCATCACCGCGACTGCGTCGAGCGTCTCCCGGCCCTCCTCGACGGCGCACAGGATCGTGCGGGAGGCGTGGTAGCGGCCGACCCGCTCCAGGCGATTGGCGATCTCGCCCTTCCAGGACCGATCGACGATCACGATCATCGTGAGCACCCGCGCCGGCGCGAGCCCCTGGTTGGCGGCGTGGCGCTCGCGGAGCAGCTCCCGCAGGGCGGCTTCGATCGCGTCGGGATTCGTGTCCTGCGCGGACCAGACGTCTTCGCTCACGACCGCCGAGACCCCGGTTCACGGACCGGCTGCCTCACAACCGGCGCCACCTGCGGCCGCCCTCGAGCAGGTCGTCGGCCTCGGGCGGCCCGGCCGACCCGGCCGGATACTGCGGGATTGGAGACTCGGTGTCCTCGTGCCACGCGGTCAGCACCGGATCGATGATCCCCCACAGCGCCTCGATCTCGTCGCCGCGGGTGAACAGCGTAGCCTCGCCGCGCATCGCGTCGAGGATCAGCCGTTCGTAGGCCTCGGGTGACTCGGACATGAACGCGGTGCCGTAGCGGAACTCCATGTTGACCGGCCGGATCCGCATCTGGGCTCCGGGGATCTTGGCCCCCAGGGACACCGACACGCCCTCGTCCGGCTGGAGGGTCAGGATGATCTGGTTGGGCTGCACGCCGACCGAGCCGATGCTCTGGAACGCCAGGTGGGGCACCGGCTTGAGCGTGACCACGATCTCGGTGATCTTGCGCGCCAGCTGCTTGCCGGTTCGCAGATAGAACGGGACGTCGGCCCAGCGCCAGTTCGACACGTGCAGGCGCAGCGCGGCGTAGGTCTCGGTCCGCGAGTCGACCGCCACGCCCTCCTCGTCGTGGTAGCCGGGCACGCGCTTACCGCCGACGGTCCCCGAGCCATACTGCGCGCGGACCGCCATCGAGGAGACCTCGGAGACGTCCGGGGGAACGACCGCCTCGAGCACTT
>JAFAYP010000395.1 GCA_019240305.1 Solirubrobacterales bacterium | reverse complement strand
ATCGGACCCGTCGGCGGGCGAAGCTTCTTGCACGGCTTCACGGCAACGCTCGCGGTGTTCCCCAGAGGATCGTGACGGCGCTCTCCGGAAGGGTGCTGCTGACGGGGGCGAGCGGCGGCCTTGGCCATGCCATCGCCCGGACGCTCGCTCCGCTCGCCTCGGAGCTGGTCCTGACCTCTCGCCGGTCCGAGGTGCTGGGCCCGCTCGCGGCCGAGCTGGGGGCCCGCGTGATCGTGTCCGATCTCGCCCTTCGCGGCGACGTGGAGCGGCTGATCCAGGAGGCCGGGCCGCTCGACGTGTTGATCGCCAACGCCGGCGTGTCCGCGTCAGGCCGATTGGACGAGCTCTCCCAGGAGGAGGTCGATCGCATGCTCGAGATCAACCTGAGGGCTCCGATCGCGCTCGCTCGGGCGTTCGCGCCGGGAATGGTGGCGCGCCGGCGCGGCCACATCGTGTTCATGTCCTCGCTCCAGGGCAAGGCGGCCACCCCGGCGGCGCCGACCTACGCGGCCACCAAGTTCGGGCTGCGGGGATTCGCCCTCGGCCTGCGTCAGGATCTGCGGCCACACGGGGTCGGGGTGTCGGTGGTTCTCCCCGGCTTCATCCGCGACGCCGGCCTGTTCGCCGACTCCGGCGCAAAGCTGCCTCCCGGGATCGGCACCCGATCGCCCCAGGACGTGGCAGACGCGGTGCGCGCGGCGATCGAGGGCAATCGGGCCGAGATCGATGTGGCCCCGGTGGGACTGCGCCTGGGGACCGCGGTCGCGTCGCTGGCGCCGGCCTTTGCCGCCGCGGTCAGCCGCCGATTCGGCAGCGAGAGGATCGCTGCGCGGATCGTGGCCGGACAGCGCGAGAATCAGTAGCCGGGCGGTCTGCACCCGAAGGCGCGTCAGGCGCGCCGTCTGACACCCCGGTTCCGCCGCGGCCTCGGTGGGTAAGTTCAAGTCATGGACGATGCCGCCTTCTGGCGCGAGCTTGGACAGCAGCTTCGCGTCGACTCGATCCGCTCGAGCGACGCCGCCGGCTCGGGCCACCCAACCTCATCGATGTCTGCCGCCGACCTCATGGCGGTGCTGTTGGCCAAGCACCTGCACTACGACTTCGGACGGCCGGACGATCCCCGTAACGATCACCTGATCTTCTCCAAGGGCCACGCCTCGCCGCTCTACTACAGCGTGCTGAAGGCGGCCGGTGCGATCACCGACGAGGAGTTGCTCACGTTCCGTCAGCTGGGCAGCCGCCTCGAGGGCCACCCCACACCGGTGCTGCCGTGGGTGGATGTGGCCACCGGTTCGCTCGGGCAGGGCATGCCGATCGGAGTCGGCGTTGCCCTGGCGGGCCGGCGCCTCGAGCAGATGCCCTATCGCGTCTGGATTCTGTGCGGCGACAGCGAGATGGCCGAAGGATCGATCTGGGAGGCGTTCGAGCATGCCGCGCACGAGCAGCTAGACAACCTCACCGCGATCATCGACGTCAATCGCCTCGGCCAGACGCGCGAGACCATGCACGGCTGGGATCTTGACTCCTACGCCAACCGAGCTCGCGCCTTCGGCTGGCATGCGATCGAGATCGACGGCCACGACGTCGAGGCGATCGACGGCGCCTACGCCGAAGCAGCCCACACGCAGGGCCGCCCGACCGTGATCGTCGCCCGGACCAAGAAGGGCAAGGGCGCGAGCGAGGTCGAGGACCAGCCCGGCAAGCACGGCAAGCCGCTATCCGAGCCGGAAAAGGCGATCGAGGAGCTGGGCGGAGAGCGCAAGCTCGAGGTCGAGGTGCGGCGGCCCCAGGGCGACGCGTCACCGCGGAAGATCGACCCCGGTCACTCGGTCGAGTGGCCTCGCTGGGGTCCCGACGACGAGGTCGCCACCCGGCGCGCCTACGGGGAGGCGCTGGCCGCGCTCGGCGCCGAGCGTGGCGACGTCGTGGCGCTCGACGGTGAGGTCTCGAACTCCACCTATTCGGAGATCTTTGCCAAGGCACATCCCGAGCGGTACTTCGAGATGTTCATCGCCGAGCAGCAGATGATCGCCACCGCGGTGGGCCTGCAGGTGCGGGGCTATCGCCCGTTCGCCTCGACGTTCGCGGCGTTCCTCACCCGCGCGTATGACTTCGTGCGGATGGCCGCGATCAGCCGCGCGCACATCTGCCTGGCCGGCTCACACGCCGGATCCTCGATCGGCGAGGACGGACCGTCCCAGATGGCGCTGGAGGACCTCGCGGCATTCCGCGCCGTCCACACGAGCATCGTGCTGTATCCGTCCGACCCCAACCAGGCCGCCACGCTCGTTCGTCTGATGGCCGACCATCCCGGCATCGCCTACATGCGCACGCACCGCGGCGCGACGCCCACGATCTACGAGCCGGACGACCGCTTCGAGATCGGCGGCTCGCGTGTGCTGCGCAGTAGCGAAGAGGACCAGATCACGCTCATCGGTGCCGGCGTCACGCTGCACGAGGCGCTGAAGGCCGCCGACGAGCTGGCCGAGCAGGACATCGCCGCGCGGGTGATCGACCTCTACTCGGTCAAGCCCGTGGACGAGGAGACCCTGCGCCAGGCCGCCGCGGACACCGGCGCGATCGTCACCGTGGAGGATCACTGGCCCGAGGGCGGCCTTGGTGACGCCGTGCTGGCGGCGCTGGCCGAGGTCGAGGGCGTGCGCGTGCACAAGCTGGCGGTCACCGACATGCCGGGCTCCGGTAAGCCCGCGGAGCTGCTGCACGAGAGCGGCATCGACGCCGAGGCGATCGTCGCCGCCGCCCAGGGGCTGGTGCGCGCCGGCGCCACTGCCGGCGATTAGGCCGTAGGCCTCAGGTCACGTCTTCCGGACCGCCCGGCGTCCAGCTTCGCCGAGCGGTCGCAGCGGCCTCCTCGCGTGGGTCGCGCGGGCCGCCGTTGTCCTCGTCTGTGAGCAGCGGGTGCTCGCCGGTCACGGTGGCCAGCGTGTCGATCACCTCGTCGGCGAGTTTCGCGCCGTCGTCCGCACGATCAGGAGTGGCCTGAACGCGCACCACCACCTCGTTGCCGTCGACTTCCTCGAGCAGGACGGTGGGTGCTCGGCGCGTCGGAGTTCTGATCCGGTCGTCGAGCAGCGCCTGCACCTGGGTGATGCTGAGCCCCGTACCGAGCCGGGCGCGCACGTCGACCGGCTCTGGCTCTCGGATCGGCAGTACCGCCGCAGACAGAACCACGTTGTTGGGGACCATGATCCGGTCCTCGCCGCGCGCCAGGGTGGTGTAGAGCAGACCCAGCGAGCTGACGACCCCCTCGAGTTGTCCTCCGACTGCGCCGGCCTGGAAGCGGACCCGCTCCCCGACCCGGAACGGTCGGGCACTCAGCAGCACCATCCCGGCGAACAAATTGCCGAGCGTCTGCTGCGCGGCGAGACCGAGGATCACGGCCGTGAACGCGCTGCCGGCGATCAGGGAGCTCGCGCTGAGCCCGGCCACGCTGAGCGCCAGGGCAAGCGTGATCGCCACCGTGACCAGCCGGATGACGAAGCCGACCGTGCCGGCCGTCGACGGGTCCATCCGCTTGAACAGCGTCGGCCCCACCGCTCGACCGAAGTCGCGCGCCACCGCCCAGCCCAGCCCGAGCAGCGCCAGGACCGTGGCGATCCGGATCGGCGTGACCAGGCTGCTGTGGTCCCAGTAGTGCGGGCTGATCGGAAACCAGCTCTGGTAGTTGCTGTAGATGACGACGACCGCCACGAGCAGGGGCAGCAGTACGGCTGCCCGCCGCTGCGCGTTGCGCAGCGTCCGCCGGTTGATGTCAACGGCTAGCCCAACCCGCTCCCACGCGTCGCTGTGGGTCTCGAACATCTGGTCGAGCCGGAAGTCCGGTCGGGACGGCCTGAGCCAGTCTCGCATCTGCCTGGGCTTGTCTTCTTCGTCAGCCACGCTCTACCTACCACCGCCTTTCCTCGAAGGTTTCACGCCGAATTCAGAATAGGCGTCCCTGCTCGGGGCGCCAACTGACCTGATTCTCGCCTGAGTGCCCGATGGAATCCGATTGGCGCGGGCGGGCGTTCATGCGACGGGGCTCGAGCCGACCGCGCATCCGCTCGCCCGGCGGCAGCTCGGGACCCTTCACGAGCTGGCCCATCCGCCGGCGCTCATCCGGATGCAGGTATGCGCCCCGCCGGTACAGGCGCTCGTAGAGCGCTACGAGATCGGGCCGGTGCTCGTGCAGCCATTCGAAGAACAGGTTCTTCACGTCGCCGCGCAGGTGTAGTGCGATTCCGGTCACATAAGCCGCACCGGCCTCCGAGGCCATCTCCAATATCGGCGCGATCTGCTCCGGCGCGTCGTTGATCCCCGGCATCAGCGGCGCCACCAACACGCCGGTCCGGATGCCCGCTCGGGTCAGCTCGGCCACAGCCTCGAGCCGCGCCCGCGGGTTGGGCGAGCGCGGCTCGGTGGCCCGCCACGCCCGCTCATCGAGCGTCGGCACCGACAACGCCGCACTGAACTCGGTCCGCTCGGCGATCTGCTTCATAAGCTCCAGATCTCGCAACAGAAGCGGCGATTTCGTGAGCACCGAGCAGGGATTGGCCGCGTCGCGCATCGCCTCCCAGATCCCGGGCATCAGCTTGTAGCGCCCCTCGACCCACTGGTACGGGTCGGTGTTCGTGCCGAGCGCCACATGCTCGCCCTTCCACGACGGCCGCGCCAGCTCCGCCCGCAGCAGCTCGGGCGCGTTGACCTTGACCACGATCTCACGCTCGAAGTCGCGGCCGGCATCGAAGTCCAGGTACTTGTGCGTCGGCCGGGCGAAGCAGTTGTGGCTGACCACGCCGTTGGCGATGAAGTCCCC